>NZ_JAYFEQ010000405.1:0-16317 GCF_055795085.1 Phormidium sp. CCY1219
GCTCAGCCTGGGAACGAACCTCCCGAGGCTCTGCCTCCTACTATTTTAATTGCTAGAGGCAATTTTTTAAACTCGTTCCTAGGCTCAGCCTGGGAACGAATAGTCACGAACCAGTAGTTAGTAACGAGTAGAAAATATCTACCAAAAGTAGCCGTTTTCTACTACGGTTTTGTGCGCGTTTGTTTGATATTTTAGCAGATATTCGTGGGAAAGCGCTTCATGTTCGCGCAAATTTTCTACCTCTACTTTTCCGATTTCCGTATCCGTGGAAAGCAGAATCACCTGATGGGATGCTGAAGGGAAATATCGCTCGACTAAATTATGTCTGTGAGAGGAATCTAACCGCCCCAATGGGGTATCGATCGCCACGGGTAACTGGCGTCCCGAGACCCGCGCCAACCCCCAGAGAAATGCGATCGCCAACAGTTGCTTTTCCCCAGCAGAAAGCCGATGTTTGGGTACCGGTTTCCCTTCCATATCGAACAGAGAAAGGCTGAAGCTATGAGTATCAATGACCACCCGATTCACTAAATCCGATTTATGCAGCAAGTAGAGGAAGCATTCCGTTACTTCGCTTTCCAGTTTGTTCAGCTTTCTCAGGGTTAAGCGTTCCCGAAACACTTTCAGGGTTTCTTGCACTTTATTGGCAGATTGGATGATGTGTTCGTCATTTTGGCGATCGATATTCACTGCGCTGTATTCGGCGAGTTCTTTTTTCACCCCTTTGATGTTGCGTTCTAATTCATCATGGCGTCTTCTGCCAGTTTCATAGTTGGTTTTCGCATCCACCAGCGCCGCTTCCGTGTCGCGAACTGCTTGTTCCAATTGTTGGTAGATTTCTGGTGACGCCGCTGCGGCGAGTTGTCTTTCGGTAAAGGTAATCTCCTGTTCGATAGTTTTGCGTTTTTGCAGTTTTGTGAGGGTGTATTTGACGCGATCGCCTAGGTGGTGGCGCAGCAGATTGGCGATAATACTCAGGGTATCCTCATCCGCCGATAACCACAGGTCCTCCTCCGCCGCCAAATGACTGCTGAGGTCTTTATCTTCCTGTTCTAGAAAAAACTGAATTTTATCGATTTGTTCCGAGGTTAGATTGATTTCTGCCAGATAAGCAAGCAGGCGATCGCTGCGTTCCTTCACCACATCCCGCGAGATTTTCGCTTGTTGGTGTTTCGCTTCTTTTTCCCCTTGCAACAGCGCCTCCGCCAGCAAGGGTTGAATCATCACCAACGGTAACACCCCCGCCGCTAATTCTCCCAACTCCTCCCGCAAACTATCCAGTTGTTCTTGCAAGTTGCGCTTTTGCTTTTCTAGCTGTGTCCGTTCCGAGGCAATTTTCCCCCCTTCCGACACAAACTTATCCCACGCTTTCCGCTGGTTTTTTTCCGCATATTTGACCTTCCCTTGCAGCGCCCCTAAGTCCTGCTTCGCCGCCTCATATTCCTCCTGATATCTCGAGAGTCGTTCTTCGATTTCTTCCAAACTTTGGCGTTCGCTTTCATTCGCCAGTTTCTTGCGCTTGCGGCTGACTAAAATATCCAAATCTATCGACAACCGTTCCGCCAATTCTAACCCTAAAAGAGATTGAATCGCCTCGACAACCACAGGCGGCGGCGTTTCCTGTTCTGCCAATTCCTTTACCTGCTCCCCATCAAAAAGAAACAGATTAGAAATCCCTAATGGCAGCATGTTTTCAATGTATTCGTCCCAAGTATCCCGCAAATCTGTGCGCGGCCAATCCCCTTCCAAAACTCCCAATGTATCTTTCCCATCTTTAGGATTTTTATCCCAATAACGCACTACCCTCAACTCGAGAATTTGGTCATCTTCTACATGTTCAAAGACTAACTCAATGCGCGTATTTTCCATCGGCGGCTTGTTGCGGTTGACGCACTGAACCAAAAAGTCATTATAGCTCAAATTTCCTCGGGTGGAACATTGGGCGCGCTGACCATAAAGCGCAAGACGAATGGCATCCATCAGGGTGGTTTTTCCGCCGCCATTCATTCCGCCAAAGAGGATGATGGGGCGCAATTGGTCTTTGAATTGCGGACGCAGATCGATGACTTGTCGCCCCAGATAGGGACCAAAGTTTTGCAGTACGAGTTCGGTAAAAATCACGGTTCTTCCTCTGGTGGTTGGGTAATTACCCGTAGTAGAAGGACACGGCATAGTTACATTTGTTGCCACAAGTTCGGGTGCCGTTGCCCTGCCCCTTTCTGTTAAGTATTATTGCTCAGTTTGCCTGCTTGGCAATCGGTGTTACTCTTCCTCTGTTTGCTGTTTTTTGAATTTCATCCCCGCCCAAGTCAGTTGTTTGACTTTGTTCACATCTCCCTCATGGATTGCTTCTTTGATATTCCATTTTTGCTCCGCTTGGTCAATCGCTTCTTTTTTAGTTCGAGAACTGGTATTAAAGCATTTCTCTAGGGCTTCATAAATTCCTATCCGCCGCGATTTGTTGCGAAACTGATATTCTGTGCCCATTAATTTGGCCATCAATTCTAGCTGCATGGCATCTTCGCCACAGATTTCTTTCAACACTGCCCACTCATCACTTCCTAGCGATCGCGTATCTGCACCAGGACGAGAATCCTGAAAGGGTTCGCCTGTAACCTCTTCGTAAATCCTTGGCAAGCTATCATCAAATTCGTGTTTTTCTTCTAACCAAATGCGCCGAATTTCACTCAACTCATCTTGAGAAATCAATGTAATATCGCGCATGTCTTCTGGGGCTGTACGACGAACGATTGCTTCAGCTTCTAAGACTCTTGTAAGCCAATACTCTCGCCATTCCTTGGTGTAGGGTCCTGGAATTGGGTAGATTATTTTTTCTCCATCATTATCGCGTTCTAATAGTTCGACTTTTCCATAAATACGGCGAAAGTCTCGCTTATCGCGATCGTTCTCATCATCCAATTCATTCCGAATATCGAGCAGAGGCTGCATCCATTCTTTCTCCTCATCGTTATGGATCATCGCCTCCATCGATTTATCTTTATTCACCATAGTGCAAACCCAGCACCCAAAGCGAGAATCACCACAGCTAGGGGTAGAGGTATCAATTACCAGAGGACATTCGTTGTCTGCTGTTGCACCCCGATACATGCTGAATAACTCTTTATTGTTCTGTCCCCAAGGATTGGGAAACTGATTTAAGTAAATCCAAACTTCATCAGTGCGCCAATCTTCGATAGGAAGGTAAATTAAAGAATTCGGACGGCTAGGATTACTGTTGAGGCGATCGCGCACGCGCCACTCTCTATGTTTTGCCATGTTGGCTGCTCTCATGGCACTTTCAGCCTTACGAGTTCCTAAAATAAGAATCGCTTCACCGCTGGTTCTTATCATATCGCGGATAAAATAGTCAGCGGGTTTAATTTTCATACGTTCCGTACACCAACGAAAACGTTTTCTTGGTGCTGGATAGCCTTTACCAATTAAGCAAACCCAGAATGTATCCTTGACTGGTGGATAAGTTAAATGGGTTTCTATAGGCATTTCTTGCTCTTCAGCAGCAGTTTTCATTCGCTCTAAAGATTTCCGTACCCAAGCAGAAACAATGGGATTTTCTACCAGCGTGTCATTCGTAATCACATGAATTGTCTTGTTTCGTTTTTCCGGGGGCAAGGCAGCAATTGCATGCCAGATAAGCTGCAAGACTGTTGTACTGTCCTTTCCTCCACTCCAGCCCACAACAAACGGTACATTGTCTTGACAATATAGCTCTTGAATTTCTTCAGTTAACAGTTGAATGGCTTCAACTAATTCGGCAACGCTACGCTGGCCTTGCTTATTCTGTATTTGGTTTTCACTACTCATTTTTATCTCCTTCAAACTAAGGGATTTTCTAATTCTACCTCTTCCGGGGTTAGGGGCAAATTCAAATGCTTTTTCAGATAAGCCGTTAAGCGGCTAATGCAAGTTGCAGATTGAGAAATTCGACCCTGCAACTTCTCTATTGGAACGCGACCACTGGATTTTTCGCAAACCCTGGAGACGACTGGCCCAGTTTTCCGGGTCGATCGCCAGCAATAGGGCACCCACATGGGCTAATTGCCCGCAAGGCGATCGGGTGAGTGTGGACGTAATCTCGCCGCATTTCTCTGGCGCTCATTTGTCGCTCTCGCACCCGTTGCCAATCTGGAATATGGGCGCTGAGTGCGGTCGAGAAGTCCACTGCCCGTTGAATCTGTCCCTCGAGGGCTTCATCTCGATGGTTTTCTAAGAGAATCGCAGTGGCATGATAGAGATTGTTCAGCGTAAATAGTTTACCAGAAGTGGTGGGTAGGGTGCTGCGTTCGGTTTCGGTCAGGGCGCGGAAAACCTCTACCCGATCGCACACCGCTTTCACCAATATTGCACTCTCGTCGCGATGGTTGTAAAGCAGATTTAGGCAGGGATCCGGGCGCAGAGCATATTGATTTAAGTCCCGAAACATTTGCTGCAAGTGCTGCACTCCAATATCGAGAAAGAAAATTACGGCGATCGTCTCGTATCCCAGTTCGGGATTTTGCTCGCTCGCCAATTTTAAGGCGGCGCGTCGGTGTTCTCCGTCATTGATGATAAATCGGGCATCAATCGGCACGTGCAAGCGCCCCATTTTTCGCTTGTCCGCTTCAGACCCCATCGGTTCAAAGGTGATATCCGCATCGATGGATACGGCGATCGCCGACAGGGTGTAACTCGCGGGATTATTCAAAATATACCGGGCAATCTGAGCCGCGCGGCTGGGGTTGAGCGCCCGTCTGGAGACGGTTTCTGGCAGATGTTCTTCTTCATCCAAGGGCAGCAGTTTCGGCAGCAATTGCAGGGGGCACATGGAAACGTAGTATTCTCGACCTGCCTGAATTCCCCGGATGACGGGCAATACATATTCAAACGCGGGACTCACCATAATCACCCTGATTGGCTTAATTCTAAATGTGCTGGTTTTCGGTTGGATAGGGGCACCGAACCGGATTTCAATTGTCGAACTGCAGGGATATCACCCTTCTGGCAGTCTTCTCTTGAATGGGGTCTTGACAAAACTCGCTTTATGTGGTAATCAAACCCCAGGCAATCGGTTTCATTCAGTATGCCATAAAAATTTTTAAAAACCAACCAACTTTTTGAGTTTTTTTTGCGACAATTCTGCAGTTTGAGGAGATAACTACTAAATATAGAGTGTAAAAATACTGAACCCACCCTACATTTAGTTAATCAAACTGAAATTTTTAGAAAATTGATTTAGTTAATGAATTGCCAACCAAGTATTGTTAATTTGAAATATTTAAAGCATTGTTTAAATTGCATTAATTGCTAATTATCAATTCTAAATTTTTAATTCTAAATTCTCCTCGGGAACTTCGAATGGGGGGAAAATAGTGCAAAATAGATGTAAATCTCTCTTTCAACTCCCAATTTATGAAGCGCGAACCGAAAGCAAATAGCGACATTGCCAATAAAATCCTCGAACGGGAAAACCGCGATCGCGAAGCACTCGCCTTGTTGCTCGATCGGCATTTGGCGAGGAGCGATCGCCTGTTGGTGCAAAAAACCCAAATGGGGAATACCGAAGCATATATGGGGTCGGTCAGTTTAGAGTGGCTGGATAGTCGGGTGCGCTTCGCCTCGCAACTGCCCCTATTTTGCAACAAGTTTGACTCGAAAACCGATAACGTGGTGCGCGATCGCGAAACCATTGACGAGATTTTGCAGCGTCCCTTAGATTGGTCCCGACAGGCATCCCTAACCCTGTATCTCGTAGCGCGACCCACCCATAAATTTCCCGCCGTACTCGTGGTGCAAAGTCCCGCCTGGGTAGACGATCCCAACGCTTCCGAGTGGGATGAAAACGGGCGGGCACGCCAAGGAGCATCTGACTTCATCGCCTTAGATAAAGACAACAGCATCGGAGTGTTAGAAGTTTCCGAAAAAGTCTCCATTTACGCCCTCGACGGTCAGCATCGACTCATGGGAGTGCAGGGGTTGATGAACTTAATCAAAACCGGACGACTACAGCGCTACAACAAAACCAAAAAACCCGTAGGCGCGCCCATTACCCTCGACGACCTCAACGCAGAATATCAAATCAACGCCGCCGAATTGCAAAATTTAGCCTATGAAAAAATCGGCATCGAATTCATTCCCGCCGTATTAGAAGGAGAAACCCGGGAAGAAGCGCGGCGCAGAATCCGTTCGATTTTCGTTCACGTGAACTTAATGGCGGCTAACCTCAGTAAAGGACAACTCGCCTTACTAAATGAGGATAATGGATTCTCGATTATTGCGCGCCAAGTAGCGGTCAATCATCCCTTATTCCGAGACAAAAAGAACCGCAAGCCTCGGGTGAATTGGGATAGTGCTACAGTGGCGGCGAAGTCAACGGTTTTAACTACCCTACAGGCGCTTGCAGACATGTGCGATCGCTACTTAATCCACAAATTTCCCCACTGGAAACCGAGGAAAAACAAAAAAGGTTTAATTCCCCTGCGTCCGGAAGATGAGGAACTCGAAGAAGGCTTAGAAGCCGTTCGCGAATTGTTCGATTATTTAGCCAGCTTACTCAGCTACCAGAAACTCGAATCTGAGGCAGAAACCCCAGAAATGCGTCGCTTCAGTCACGAAAAAAATGGCGGCGAGGGCAATCTATTATTTCGTCCCGTGGGACAAATTGCCTTTGCTCAGGCGATGGGAATTTTAGTGTTTGAGAAAGGCTTTTCCCTGAAAAAGATATTTAAGAAATTGCAGCGATTTGATGTAGACGGTGGATTTAGCGGCATGGAATATCCCCAGTCACTTTGGTATGGGGTACTTTACGATCCAAATCGCAAGCGGGTTCTGGTTTCGGGACGAGATTTGGCGGCGAAGTTGCTCGTTTATCTCTTAGGGGGGATAAAGGATGATTTGGAACGGGCGGAACTTCGCAAGGCGTTGGCAGATGCGAGAACTATCGAGGAAAAAGCGGTGGGTTTTGATGGTAAATTCGTCTCCCCGAAGCAGGTGGGATTACCGCCGATTCTGTAACCCTAGGCAATCTGGAAAAATCAGATAAATTTTCACCAGGTTTATCGTCCTGTAGGCGCGGGTTCGCCGTGAAATATTGCCGTTTACCAATCCTATGCAGTCCGCAGGAATAGCTGTCAAAAGAATTAGTCCGCAATCTCCCTAAGTTGGCCAATCTGCGACTTGTAGAGACGCGATTAATCGCGTCTCTACCGATTGATTTTTTGCAGCGGAACCACCGGACATATAACCTCAATAAAAACGCCCTTAACGCTAGTTCAAAAGTTGAGAAATTTCCGTAAATCGAATTCTTCGCCATCCAGGGTTTTTTGCTGTTCTCGTTCCAGACTGAGCATCAATAAAATTCGCTCGGTATAGTCTACCGACCCGCGCAATTCTTCGCGCAAAGCCTCCAGTCCTCCATTGGCATATTCTTCAAAAATCTGGGCGCGTTCTTCTTCAATGGTGGCATCATTGGGAGAGAGAATTTTGGCCTGCTTATTTTCGGCGATCGCCAATAACTTAAAAAACAAATCGTATCCCCGCGACACGAATATATCCATCGAAATTGGAGCTGGGTCTCGTTTTGAAGTTTGTCCCAGGGGAACGCGCTTTTTCCGGTTAGCACCCAATGCAGCAGCAAACACCATAACATCGGCATAAGTGGGAAAAGGACCGGTATGTTTGTCCATGTTAGTTAAAGATTTAACTAACTCTGCCTTATCTTTAGCAATTTTAACTCTACAAGCACCCATTGGATCGATATCAAATTGGCAAACAGTGTCATAAATTTCCGGAAGCAATGCCCCCATTATATGGCATCCGGAGGACTAGCAATAAAGAAGAATTAGTCCACGTAGGCGGACGTGGCTTGGTTCGGCGCGATTTCAATCGCCCGCTTTTTGTTGGCCTTCGTCCGGACATCATATTATTCTATATTTACCACAAAAGGAGGCATTTGCAACCGATTCTGAGCGATCGCCAGAGATTCCCCACCTCACTATTCTTCAGAAGACACGGAATACACCGCCACATCATCCACAATAAATTCCGTGGACCACTCGCCATCGGTATTTCCCAGGGAGAAGAATAAATAATCCAAGTCCTGGAATTCCAATTCATAGGGTTTGTAGATGGCGGCGGCACTTTGGGACCCGGCGCGATAGGTGAGCAAGTCGCGAGGGGTCAAGTCGTCCACTCCCGGACTGGCATAATAGGCAATGGATCCATCGCGCTGGAACGCCATCCCCAGAGTCCACCACCCGCCGCGCGTATAAAGTTTATCTGTGGCTAACGCATCCTGACCTTCATTATTGGCGCGCACAGCAAACCGATATTGCGGGTTGCCATTACTGTCTTTTTCCAATACCATCCAGATTCCAGGCCAATAATTAATCGATTTGCCTTCTGTGTTACGTCCTGTGGCCCCGACGCGAAATCCGATGTGATACCCTTGGCGGTTTTCCCACTGGGCGATCGGGGGTACATAGATGCGCGTCACCACACTCATTCCCTCACCGAGGGGCAAATTTCGGATTCGTTTTCCGGGTACGATGTTGAGCAAATCATCTTGCTGTAGGGTTCCTTCGGTGAGGTTTGGGGTCCCGGAATCCTTCGTCTGCAGTCGCAGTGCATATCGACTTCCGGGTAAACCGCCCGAGGGGGTTCTCACCTGTTCCACCACGTCGGGATGCCCCCGGGTGGGTCCTTCTTGCCACCTGCCATTTGCGGAACTCCCGCGCGGGTTGTTCGCTGCTTGGATATTTTCCACCCACCCAGAACCGGGATTGTGGAATTGATTGTGGAGTTTGGGACTGTTGAAGTTGTACTCCCATCCGGGTTCCTCGAAGGTATCGCCAAATTCAGCTACTCGGGTACCGATACCAGGGGGCAAGTTGACGCTGGTGTTGCTGGAAAAGGCCAGCAATGCTAAAACTGAGGCTATGGCTCGAATTGTTATCATTTGCCGATATCATGGGTTTGGGACAACGGTTGCCTGAACTGACGGTTGTTAATCGGCAACGGTCTGCTGTTGAAGAAGGTTTTTTGCCCCCAGTTGTGCCCATTGCAACAGCTTTCTGGCAGGGTGGGGCTGCTGGTTGTTGAGGGAGAGTTCATCGGTTGTCCCTGGGTCTGTCACTCTTGGACGTTTAAGAGTTGAATTCGCCGATCGAATCCGCCTCGTTCTTCCCGGCGACGTTTTTGTTCGGCGATCGCCGCTTGGGGCGAAATCTGATAGGCTTGCATTAAGGCGTCGATTACTTCATACACATCGGCCAATTCTGTCACCAGTTCCGCTTCAGTAGCTTCGGCGGCTTCCGTGGCTTCTTCGATGAGTTTCTGGCGTAATGCTTGCCGATATTCGGCTTCTGATAGGGTGACGGTTTCGCAGGTTTTGTTATGTTGCCGAATTATCTCGGGAATGCGATCGCGCACCAATTTTTGATAGCGTTTCCCCACAGTTATCCTCCAGTTAAGGTTCATGTTGTCTTTTCCCAGAATAACCGCGATCGGTCTAATTTTCCACCCCTTACTCCCACTTCTGGCATCCGGTAGACACTTCTTTTGATTTTACCATATAATCCCTTTGATTAATATTGTTTTTTTAAAAATTTATGTTTTGCATTTTCCACCCCTTATGATTTTCAATAGCCAATCAGTTTTTCTCGATAAATATCAATTTTAGGGTGAGCATCGCCCACCCTAAAAAACTATTTAGTTATCCGAGGCAAATCGAGCGATTAATTCCTCCCGAGATAGAGTAGACAATTGCAACATCACGCTGGTCAATTCATCGGTGGGTAATGCCAATAAGGGGTCTACAATGGTGGCCAGTTCTGCATCTAATTCTCCAAAGCGACCGCGCAGCAAATTTTCCACAAACTGACGCTGTGCGCGCTGTTCTCCTTCGCGAATTCCGCGCTGTTCTCCTTCCAGAAGTCCTCGGCGTTCTCCTTCGCGAAGTCCGCGCTGTTCTCCTTCGCGGATAGCTTGCAGGCGATCGCGTTCGTAAAGTGGTGCTAATCTCATAATTAACTCCCGGTCTTCCTCATCCGTATTTTGAGTGACTTGTAAATTTCTTTGCAAGTTGTAAAGCATTTTCAAAGCCATTGACCGAAAGGGATTTTCTTCTGGAAGTGCTTCCAGTTCGTCAATCGCTTGTTGTTGTACCCTTCCTCGTCCGAGTATTCGCAACCAGAGGGTATCTGGAGTTCGGGGTAATTGATGAATGGCAACGATCGCCGTTCGCAGATAGTCGCCCATCGGATAAACTCCCGGCACTCCATTGTCCTCTAGTATAGCTCGAAATCCCGACAATAGCCCCTGGGATGCAGTGGGTGTCAGAATCCATAGTTTCGGTAACTCTTCCTCTGCTAGGGGGCGTTTGTTGCAGTTTGCTTCCCGCTTGTATGCGCCGCGAACGGCTAGCAATTTTAACAAACAGTTACAGGTTTCGTCCGGGGTAGCGGGATTGCGAAACGGCTCAAAAATCGAGCGAGATTGGGCAAAATTTCCTAAGATACCTAACTGGGTTAAATTCGGGAGAGACTCCGGGGCGGGGTCGAACCAAACATCTATTTCTCTGACTTCTCCTGCGACTCGGGTGCTTTGACTTCCCCGTAGCGCCCTAACAGTTCCTCTAGGTAATCTTTGGAAAATTGGTCATAAATAAATCGAGTCATCGAACGGTTATGATTGATGATTTTATTATCTCATAAAATTGAATAAAATTAAACGAAATTAATTCATTTAATTTTATCAACCAAAAGTAGGAATTATTTGGCACATATCCTAGGGTAGAGGCGGAGCGTTTGATGGGGCATTTCTAGGCAGTAGCCTGGGAACGAGTTAACGAATTAATTCAGGTAATTTTGTTATGAATGATAGCGTTGGGGGTGGGCGGTGCCCACCCCACGGAGGCTAAGGAAGGGAGAGATACACGGGGGTGGGGGTGGGGAGAGATGGGAGATTAAAACGCATATTCTACCTCCATAATTACCGTGTATTCAAACTCATTTGGACTGCGCCGGACTAAGGGATAGCGCGCGCCTTTTAATTCAATCCAATCCTCTTCGCAATCGGGTTTGGGAGAATTATAAACCAGCACGTATTCCTTACCGATGCAGTGATTCATTTCTTGGGCGACTTCGCCGCGCCATTGGGTTTTCGTGACTAAGACAATCAACTGATTGGCTAAACCGGGAATAATTTTAGCAATTTGGCGGCGATAAATTTCGTCCAAACTGCCAAAGGGAGAATCCATTACAATCGGAAAGGTGCTGCTATCGGGTCCCATGAGGGTATTTTTTTTACTCCACTGGCGTACCCCGTCGATAATTCCGCCAATAAAGGATAAACTGAGGATTTGGTTTTCGCCGGTGGAGGCGGCGACGGGGGTTTCGAGACCGCTGGTATTTTCCACTAGTATTAACTCGTATTTGTCATTGAGTTTGGGGAAATAGGGAGTGAAAGAAATCTCGGAGAAAATTTCCTGGACGCGCTGCTCGAGTTTGGAGCGAAACTGGGTTTCCAGGCGAGATTTAACTTCGCTGAGACGGTCGATCGCCTCTTGAGTAGCGGCGATGCGTCTTTGGACTAAATTTTGTCGATACTCGTTCATTTGTTGCTTGTCCACTTGTTTGCCCAATCGGTTTATTTTGGTCTTGAGACTGTCAATTTGGGTTTGATTGGAGCCAGATTCTCGGTGGAGTTCGCTAATTTGGCGCTCGATGTCATCTAAGCGATTTTGCAATTCCTGAATATTCTCATTAGGAGAATTCCGCAGTTTACTTTTGATTTCGTCTAACTGGGTTTCCACTGCCGAGATTTCGGTGCGAATTTCCTCGATTTTGACTTGCAGGCGGTCGATTTCTTGCCAAAAGTCGGGGATTTGTTTAACGATTTCATCCACTTGAGCGCTCATGCGGATGGCGCTTTCTTGGATATCGGCGATACCGGCTTTATCTATCCACGATCGCACCTGTTGGTGGGCGTGAGACCCGTCAGTGAGGGTTGTACCGCAAATACACTGCTGGCGATCGAGCAGTTGGGCGACAAATTGGCGAGTAATTCCGCTGGGTAATTCCCCCCGCTGGCGCAAATTCTCCACAACTTGGCGAAATTCTGTGGTAATATTGGAAAGCAGAACCGTATAACCTCGGGTAGAGATGGCGCGTTTCAACTCATCTTTGGCTTGTTTTAACTGTTCGCGCTGGGACTGGCGTTGGGTTTCGAGTTGGGCGCGACGGTTTTGCAATTCTGCAGCGCCGCCGAGTTCGAGCAAGCGATCGCTAATCGCTTTTTTCCGTTGCCCTTGCGCTTCTATCTCTTTGGCAATTTCCTCTTGGCGCTTTATCAACCCCTGGCGTTCTTGTTCCCGCTTGCTTTTTTCTTTCAGCAGCTTTTGCGTTTCCGGATTGCCAATTGCCCTCAAATCGGTTTCTAGGGATTTGCGCGCTTCTCCCAAATGGCGAATCGAGCGATTTAACACTTCCAATCCGAGCAATTTTTTCGTCGCTTCGGCAATTTCTGCTTTCTTTTCATAGCGCACAATATGCTCGATGCGCTCTCCATCAAAAAAGAAATACTGATGCAAACTCTCCGGTAAAATTCGCCCGACAATTTCAGTGGGGTGTTGCGGCGGTGGGGGTGGGGTCCAGCGCCCGTCATCTGCGGCAATCATCATATACAATTCACTGTCGCCATAGGAGATTCCCTCATCAGAATTGTAGGCGCGGATGATTCGTTTCGCTTGATAGCGCTTGCGATCGTGTTCGAATATCACCTCCCCCCAACAAGCGACGGGAGTATTCGGTTTTGCTTCGCTGATAGCGCGTTTACTCACCAGTTGGTCTTCCGCTGCAAAGGCGGCGGAGAATTTCTCGTAAAGCACCCAGGTAAAGGCATTCATCAGAGTGGTTTTCCCCGCGCCGTTGTTCCCGTGAATAATCGTAGTATTGCGATCGCCTTGCGCTAACAACAGCTTGGGGGTTTTGCCATAAAATTGGCGAAAATTAAACAGTTGAATTGAGATTAACTTCATTGGATGGCTTCCTTAACGATATTGAGGATATCATCGTTGATATTACGCGGAATTTTCATATAAAGTTTATCTTTCTCCGCCTGCAAGACGCGCTCGATAATTTGGCGCACTTCGGTTGGCGCACTGGTTATCGGTTCTTGCACGTCCCTGAGATCCACGGAATCGGTATTATAGGAGGAAGAATCGTTCTCGGCGAGGATGCTCGTTTTTGCCGAAATCGAACCGCCATCATATTCCAATCTCAGGGGCAAGTTGGGTTCGGGTACGCTGGTGCTGTACATTGTTTAGTCCTCCGCTATCGACTAGGCAGGCGTTTGCTAAAATTTTAGCGGGTTGTGGGGTTCTTGGCGATACCCCCGGGAGAGAATTGCCCCTTTATACGGTTCTCCCGGGTTGGCGGAACTATCACAGTGCTAACAATCCGTATCGCCGCTGAATGTCTAAGAGTTGCACCCGCGCTTCCCCGGCATTATCGGCTAAGTCGGCAAATTCCACAAAGCGCTGTAGTTCTTTTCGCAGCAGGTTGCGTTCGATTTCTAAGGTGTCCCCAGAAAAGTGCGGCGGAACCACGATCGCATCGAATAAGGTGGCGCGTTGTTTGTTCGGATGCGGGCGCAAAATTCGTCCCCGACGCTGGATGAATTGGCGCGGGTTGCGGGTACTGGCTAAAATTACGGCGGTTTGGATGGCGGGGATATCTACTCCTTCATCCAAACAGCGAATCGCAACTAATCCTTGCAATTCTCCGCTTTCAAATTGTCGCCGCAATCGTTCTCGGGTGGCGAGGGGAGTGGTGGCGGTGTAGGTGTTCACCCGATAGCCCAATTCGGTTCCGAGAATCCGCGAAACTGCTTCGATTTGGTGGTCTTGCGATCGCGATCGCTCCCCGGTTCCATCCCCACAATAAAACAACGTATGGCTGGTATGTCGCCGATTTTCCATCACCTGGCGCAAGGCGGATAATTTATTCTGCGCTGCGCCAATTAATCTCGCCCTTTGCATCAATAATGCTTTCAAATTATCGTTTTCTTCTTCGTTTTCTCCATCCATCAAAGCCCAGCCAATTCGTTTCGTGAGCTTGGCATAGGTAAAGCTTTCGATTTCGGTTAAGTTGACTAACATCGGATAGTAAAGATAGGATACCAGCGCCCCGGCGCGAATCGCATCCCCCAGGGTGAGTTCCGGAGGAATAATTTCCCCAAAATAGTCGATAAGGCAGTGAGTGCCGGTTTCGTCAAAATAGCGCTCGGGGGTGGCGGATAAGCCTAGGCGCAAGCCAATGTTTCGCGGTAAACCTTCTTCCAAACGCGGCGCACCGAGGTGATGCACTTCGTCTCCGATAATTAAGGTTTTTTCCGGAAAGTAGCGCAGTTGCGATTGGAATCCCTCACCGATAAAGGTGGCATTGGTGGCAATAATTGTGAGAAAACGGTGGGGGAAGCGGCGCACGTTGTAAAGCTGAGTAGAGAGTTCGCTCTGCCAGTTGTGTAAGTTCTCGAAGGCTAACAGCGGGCGCAAGCCAAATCTCTCGCATTCTCGCCCCCACTGACTGACCAGATGGCGATACGGGCAGATGACTAACAAGACCTGTAGCTCGATTTTGCGGTATAATTCGGTGGCGATCGCCAGTGCGGTGATGGTTTTGCCACTCCCGGTGGCCATTTTTAGGGTCCCGCGCCCCTGATGGGCAAACCAACTGGCTACCGCTTCTTTTTGATAGGGTCGCAAAACCAACTGCGTGGGGAAAACGGGCACTCCCCCACCAGATACTTTGATTGGCGCAGATGCACGGATTTCCATAACTTCGGCGTTGGGAAAACAACCCTTATTTTACCCCGATTGGGGATGGGGAAGGGGAAAACCACCAGAAGGCGCGCCCCTCGGTTTTGCCTATTCGGTTTTGTCTTTCGAGTGCGGATACTTCACCCGCGTCAATCCATTCTGACCTCGCAGGCGATTGAATTCTACATCGATCGCCTCTGTAGGGGAGACCTTGCGCTTGCCCGTTTTCCCCTGCTGTGAGGATTTCTGGCTTTTTCTCCTGCGCCGCCGCTGCTGTGCCCATGCTTCGTAGCGGTACAACAATACCGCCACCGCAAACCACACTCCGCCAATGATATCTGCGAATCGCTCACCCAAAGCGCGCCCCAGTTGTCGGGTTTGTTCCAGACTCATGTGTGGGGAGAATCGAGAGAGAATTGCGCCCCATACAGGAAAAGTCAATCCGCACGCGATCGCCAACCCTACCAGAGCAACAATGATGGCATTTATCCCTTCCCGATAGCACACTGGCTGCAGTTTCCACTTGTTCCCCACTCGCCCGGATTTTTCCCCCACTTTCCCGCGCAGAATTTCCAGGAATTGCCAACTATAGGCGACGATAAAAAATAATATCAAAATCGGCAGGGGAATGAGGAGGAGAATGATAGCAGGGTGAATTGTCCCCGCCAGAATCAGAGCGTAAAATACAATCACCCAGGAAAGATAGCCCGTTGCTCCTAACGCGAACAGGAGAAACGTAGCTCGCAAAATCGAGAGTATCCATGTCATTTGCACCACCTTGTTGACTTTGCCGCTTTTCAATCCGAACCGCCCCCAGGGCACCCCCACCCCCACTGGGGTTCGTGATTGCTGATAGTTTACACCGGTTTTCATCAAGCTCAAGCTCCTCAAAGCAGGCGATTGAAATCCCGCCGATACAGAGCAATCCTGCGCCGACGCCGACTATTTGTCCCTTGAAAACCCACTGAAAATATCCTCCAAGCCCTCTAGTCCTCGAAAGAGCTAACCAGGACTTATCCAGCACCTTCATTGGTAGGGTGGGCAACAAGTTGCCCACCTACAGGTAGTGCTGAAAATCTCCTGAAAGCCCTCTAGTCCTTGCAAGAGCTAACTTGTCAGGTTCAAATTGCCGGAGTTACTGAACATATCTTCCAAGCCCTCTAGTCCTCTTTAGAGGACTTTAGCTATCAGCCAGGGACTAAAGTCCCTGGCTGGTGTTGCCTCCTGCCCATCGCGTAAAGAACTGTAACAAATTCTGACAATCCCTCCCAAAGGGTTGACATTTTCTAGGTTTTATGGTAAAAATCGAAGCGGTATCTACGAGGATTGAGGGGGATAGGGTTCTCGGTGACGGAGTGGGTGTTTTCCGTCCCTGTCGAGTTCCGAAATCCCGCGATAAAATAAAGGAAAGCTTTCAATAAAATGGTATCAGCACCCCGCTCTAAAGAGACGGGGCTTCTAGCCCCTGACTTTAGGTAGCTGACCAGCCTAAGCCCTACGAGGGC
>NZ_JAYFEQ010000406.1:0-24889 GCF_055795085.1 Phormidium sp. CCY1219
GGGTGGCTATTTTGTATCGGTTCATACCGTTTTGTTTTAGCCGACCGTCGGATTTACAATCCTGTAGGGGGTTCCAGCCTTTAGGGGCTGTATTCCTTGCCCCGCTTACGTTTCCGGAATTTACCATCCACTTTTGCGGGAACGAATCGCACTTCCCTTTCACTGTTATAGCGCAACAGTTACAACCGCTTGCACTGGGACATTAAACCCCTGCTCGGCTCCATAATGCCCAGCCTACTCCTTGTGATGAAATCTTCGCGAAGGATTTAAAAAAAAATTGCCGGAATAAAAATCTGTGGCGCTGAAGAAAAGTCGCACCAAACCTGTGGGCAAAATGCTTGACGGCCTAGACTTTCCCCCAAACTGGAGAGTTTATACTAAAACCAGAAAATGCGAATCGTTGCCCTTGCAGGGGGTGACAATCGAATCACTGAAAATACAACCGGAGGTTTTCATGCGTCGGAGACGTTCTGCGCCCTGGATTCATCGCCAGTCCCGTTTTATTTTAGGGGCGATCGCCACGGTGGGTGCCATCATCACTGCTTATTTGGCGATCGTATCATTTGCCGGGGCTTCGGCAGCCTGTCCCACGGAAGGCTGCGATAAAGTCCTAGAAAGTCCCTATGCTACGGTGTTTGGTTTGCCGTTAGCCGTTTATGGTTTGCTCGCTTATCTGGCAATGGCGGGCATGGCGGTGACCCCTTGGTTAGTGCCGTCGGAGTCGAACAAATCTTTGCGATCGCAGCTAGAAAATTGGACCTGGCTGGGCTTATTTGCCGGCGCATCGGCCATGACCATTTTTAGCGCCTATTTAATGTACGTAATGACCTCAGAAATTCAGTCATTTTGTCTGTACTGCATTGGCTCGGCTATCTGCTCTCTGGCCTTACTTATTTTAACCCTAATCGGTCGCGAATGGCCAGACATGGGACAACTCTTTTTTGTCGGCATTGTGGTGGGAATGATTACTTTAGTCGGTACTTTAGCAGTTTATTCCCCGATTCATAGTCCCCGCGCCGACTCAGCAGGCGGCTATGCGATTACCACCACTTCCAGTCCGGCTAATGTTGTCTTAGCCCAACATCTCTCCGATACGGGGGCAAAAATGTATGGCGCATTTTGGTGCGGTCACTGTCTGGATCAAAAACAATTATTCGGTCAAGAAGCCGTCAAAGAACTCACCTACATCGAATGCGACCCCAACGGCGAAAATCCACAACCGAATCTCTGTCAAGCTGCCAATATTCAAGGCTATCCCACCTGGGAAATTAACGGCCAACTTTACTCTGGCGCGCGTTCTTTAGAAGAACTGGCGGACTTATCTAACTATACCGGACCGCGAGACTTTTAAGCGCCCTAAAGGACGCCAGAACTACCCCGCCACTGCATTTTGACTGGGAAAAAACCTGCACCCCCTGCTATTTTTCGATCGCCATCCAGTGGAATCTCGGGGGAACACTTGCCCAGCGGATGCAGTCAGTTGAGCCATCTAGCAAAGAGGCGCGATCGCTCCTGCAAAGGAATCGACTTTTCGCGCCTTGTCAAACACTTTCGGTCACTCCCATGAAACTTGCCAAAAAAATTCAACTCCTTTTATTTAGTGCGGGTTTTGCCTTGTGTTCCGGTCTCGTTTTCTCCCCCCCCGCTACCGCTAAATTACCAATTCCCGATTTAGCGGCAACTTGGATGATGCTCGAGGGTGAATCCTATCCCATCGTGCGCGCTTTACCGATTATTCTCAATCGCACCGGTGGCGGCAGTTATGGTGATTTTATCACCACCGATCGCAGTGCAGATGGTCGTTACGAACTGGTCGAATTAATCGGCGGCATGAGTTCGGAAAGTATCTTTTCCTACAGCGCCCGCACCGCCTTTAGAAAAGCCAGAGTTAAAGATAATCTCACCGGACAAGTTATCGAGGTCTTAATCCCGCTAATTGTCCGCTACTTGTAATCCGAAATCCGCCTAAAAAAGCCCCGCCCCTTCCAGGAGGCGGGGCTTTTTTTCTCGTTTTTTCTCGTTCCCCCCTGGGGGGAACGCCCTCCCCGAGGCTCCGCCTCTCCATAATTTGTCAAAATAATTGGCAGTTTGAATGATATTATACCGAAATAAAAACAACACCGCGCCCGATAAATTGTCGGCAAAATTCAATAAGTGAATAAGCCATAAATACCGCAAAAAAAAAAGTCCGCCACGGCGGACTTTTTGGGAGAATCGAGACAGGGGTCATGGTTCAAAAATTCACCCGCACGTGGGCCACCCGGCGTCCTCGTCCCACGGTGAGAATGGCGGAACGCGGACGAGTATTGAGAAAAGCCAGCAGTTGTTCTACGCGCCGCAGACGCCGCCCGTTGAGGCCCAACAAGCGATCGCCGGCCCGCAATCCGATTTCATCCGCTACGGAACCGCGTTCTACGGATTGCACCACAAACCGACGGTCGATCGCTACTCCCAAGCGCGGCGGGGATTCGGGCGATCGCTGGCGGGTTTCGGGTGGCGACTCGGCGACCCTGCTGGAGCGATTTTGGGCGATAAAGGTGCGCGCCACGGTGGCGGAGGTAGCAAATCCAATCCCGATATTGCCACCGGTGCGACCGGGGCTTAAAATAGCCTTATTCACGCCAATCAGTTCGCCTTGGGAATTGAGTAGCGGACCGCCGGAATTCCCGGGATTGATCGCCGCATCGGTTTGCAAGTCGCCATTGTCGGCGATCCGACTGAGAATGCCGGTGGTCAGGGTTCCGGACAACCCAAACGGACTGCCGATCGCATACACTCGTTGCCCGACGCGAATCCCATCCGGGTCGGCAATTCTCACAGTGGGTAGGCGATCGCGGGTCTGCAACCTCACTAATGCTAAATCGTTGCGGCGATCGGTGGCAATCACCTGCCCCACGTACCGTTCCCCCTCACTGGTCATCACCTGCACTCTGCGGTTTCTGGCGTCGCGCACTACATGGTCGTTGGTTAACACCAACCCATCCGCACTGATAATGCTGCCCGATCCGGACCCTCGCCCCGCCTTGATGGTGACTACCGCCGGACTGGCAATTTGATAAACATCAATCGTCGTTTGTTCTTCTACACTAAATTCGGCGGCGACTGTGGGAACGGGAAGACTCACCACCGTTGAACTCCCGACCAAACTCGCCGACAAAACTCCCAACAGCAAACTTTGAGGTTTCATGGCCTTTTCACTCAACCGATCCAACTGACAATTTCGCACGCAAAATCTATTCATTCCAAGACGCAGCCGGGAGTTGAAGGTTCCGATCGCACCCCCGAGGGACGCTCTTCACCCCCCTTTGTCTCCATAGCCACTTTCCCTGTTTCCGCTATTATTATAAACAACCCCACCGACTCACCGTTTCCATCCCCCATCCCAAAACCTCTGGGGATGCCCCTAAAGCAGTACACACCCTACCCACTCATTCATTTTCCAGCTATTGCTCGAAAATGACATACCCTATTCAACCCATTTTGTCAAGCAAAATTTTCCGCGATCGGGGAGTTTTTACCACTATGATATTCACCAGAAGACAGTTTAACAAACGCGCGCTCCAATTTGTTCTCGGGGCATCGATTCCGCCCACATTGCTGCAAGCTTGTCGGGCGAAAACTCCCCCAGTCATCGCCCCGCAAACTAACATTTCAAACACGGTTAATGGCCAAGTCAATACGATGTTGGCGCAGATGACTGTAGACACGGAATTGTTAGTCCCCACCTTCCTCGGAAATGACCAGCGCCGATTTTACGGACGCGGCATTCCGGAGGGCTTAAATATACTGGATAAATTCCCCCTCGGAACCGGGAGAACGCGGGCCGGAATTTGGAAAACCTGGAGTGGTGCGGGATGGACCGGACAGCCAACTCTGACCAAAGATAGAGGCAAAATTTATCTGATTATCGGGGCCTATGACCACAGTTTGCGAAAAATCGATATCGCCACCAACGAACAGGTGTGGCGCTATAAATTCGATGATGTGATTAAAGGCTCTTCTACGATTTATCTCGACCCTACTGCAGATGAAGACAATCAAATTGTGGTGCTGCAAGGAAGTCGCTTGGGTAACAAAAATTCCACCTCTACACCAAAGCCAATTCCCAGTTTTCGCGCCCTGTCTTTTAGAACTGGGGAAGAACTGTGGAAACTAGATATCCGCAAAACCAATAGCTACAGTCGCGATAACGATAGCAGTGCGATAGATTTAGGCAATGGCATGTTATTTAATGCCGGGGAAAATGGAATCGGATATTTTCTCAATAGTTCCACCGCCTCGGCAAGGATGAAATCCGGACTCAAACAACCGCCAATTTTAGCAGAAGTTAAACTATACGAAACCTCGGACATTTCCCGCCAAGGGGGCAATCTCGTGACCGAATCTTCCCCGGCGCGATTGGGAGATAAAATATTCGTGGCGGCGGGTTCGGGGCATATTTATGGGATTAGTATCGAAAGCCAAACCATTGTCTGGGATTTCTTTACGGGGTCGGATTTGGATGGGAGTGTGGTTATCTCTAAAGATGACAAACTATTTTGCGCTATAGAAAAACAATATATTCCCGGAAAGGGCGGGGCAATTAAGTTAAATCCCAACCGAAATCCGTCGGATGCGGTGGAGTGGTTTCTCCCCACGGGAAATCGCAAGTTTAGCAGTTGGAAAGGGGGGATTATCGGGTCGGTGTCGTTGAATGATGAATACAACCCGGATGGCGCGTTTCCTGCTTTATTCGCCACTAGCGCGATCGATGGCAATTTGTATGTGGGGTCGCAACATAAAACCACGGGCAAAACGGTGAAAGGCCCTTGGCG
Organism: Phormidium sp. CCY1219; assembly: GCF_055795085.1. Classification (NCBI taxonomy): domain Bacteria; kingdom Bacillati; phylum Cyanobacteriota; class Cyanophyceae; order Oscillatoriales; family Oscillatoriaceae; genus Phormidium; species Phormidium sp. CCY1219. The sequence goes on from NZ_JAYFEQ010000406.1 coordinate 4,815, forward strand.
AAAGCAAGAGTACGATACGCCGTTGGTTTTATTTCAAAAAAATATCGGCGGGTCGATTTCTACGCCGATTTTTACTGAGGGGAATAAGTTAATTGCTGCTGGGTATAATGGGGTGTATATGTTTGACCTTTATTTTGAACCCACGTCTCCGGATAATCCAGAGGCGGTGGAAAATTCCCAGGGGGATTTTTTGCGCGTAGTGGTGGAAGAATCGGGCCGGTTTAAACCGGGCATTTCTTTTGAAGCGACGCCGGTGGTTTGGGATGGAATTGTCAGAATTTGCGCCCGGGATGGATGGTTGTACACGTTGGGATAGGTGGTTGTTGGTTGTTGGTTATTGGTGATTGGTGATTGGTTGAGGGTCTGAAATGCGAGGAGAATTTTAAATTGGCTATACTGGAGGGGTTTTTTGGGGGATGCAAGTGGGAGGGAATTGATGATTAAATCTTGGATGGCGATCGCGGCGGTTACGGTATTGGTGGCGGTGGTCGGAAATCGGCTGAATAGTGACGATATTCGCTGGTTTAATCGCCTACAGCGTCCTCGATGGTTGACGTTTGAACGGGCAATTCCGATTATTTGGACGGTGATTTTTATTTGCGCGGCGTGGTCTGCAGTTTTGGTATGGGAGGCGGATCCGGGTAGCTTGCAAACTTGGGTGTTAATGGGGTTTTATTTAGTCCTGGAGATGGTGACGATCGCTTACACGCCAGTGATGTGCAAGCTTCACAGTCTGATGGTGGGGACGATTGTTGGGGGAACTGGGGCGCTGTTAGGATATATGTTGGCGGTGAGCGTTTTTCCGATTTCCCTGTGGGCGTTTGGGTTGTTAGTTCCCTATTTAATTTGGAGTCCGATTGGGACTTATACCACTTGGGCGATGATTAAATTGAATCCGGAAGATAAATAGGAAATGCCGCGATCGCCCTAAAAGGTTTGTGGCGCGATCGCAGCCAAAATTAGCCGTTTTGGTACTTGACGCCAGACGGAATTTGCGATCCAAGAATTGGGTCAATTCATTACGGAATTTCAAACCAACCGCCGGTGTCGCCGCCCGCCCAACAACTGTTGCCTTCACAGACCTCGGGAAGGTTATCGGCGCAGAGTTGTTTGAAGCTCTCTTCTGCGCTAATATCGGCTTGTTCGTAGTCTTGCGGACGACAAATTTTGCCGTCATAGCTTCCGGGAACTCGCACTTGTCCCATGACGTGAATGCCGCCGCCTACGGAATAAACGCTTTGCTGTGGATTGCGCGAATAACAGGCAACATAGCATCCCGGTTCGCCGATGAATTGATTGGCGGTGGGGAGTACGGTTTCTTCAAAACCGGGAGTCGGGGAATTGACTACGGAAGACTCTTGGGTGTAGACAATATATTCGGCGGGAAGAATAGCCCGATTCGGGTCTGGATCCGGTCTGCCTTCGATCGCGATATTTGATTTACAGCTTGTCAAGCTAGCAGTGAGGGCTAAACTGGCGATCGCCAGTGCTTTGCGATGGTCCGTTATCACTTTAGTTTACCCCGTATAAAGTGCTTTTTAGCTTAACTCAATCCCGCAGATATCGTCAAGGTTTTTCGGACAAACTTTAAACTTTTCTGGAATAATTTCCCCCCAATTTTGCCGCCTTTTTTCTCTGTACAAATCATCCTTTTCAACTCCCCCGTGTCGGTTTTATTCCATGCCGGGGGAGTGGGATTCCCGATTAAGCCGCTGCGGATTCTTGCACTGATTCGCTGGAAGATTCTGCTGCTGCTTTTGCAGCTAAATACTCTGCCAGTTGGCTTTCAATTTGGTCGCGGACGATCGCGCGATATTCATAAAAATGCTCCAACAAGCCGCAAACCGCTAAATAATGGTCGCAAACCCGAGGATTGTGCCGCAAAATGCTGAATAAATAAATCCAGAATTTAAAGCGGGTTTCGCGCACAATCCCTTGTCGCCAACACAGGGTCAGCAAGGCGCGAATGGTACCCCAATTCAGTCGCCGCCGGGGGACCGGATTGCGGGGTGCTCCCATCATCATAAAATGTCGGTAGGTGCGGTCTAAATACCGCATGGGGTCGTACAGTTGCCAAAATCCGTCGATATATTCCCGGGCAATCTCTTCTAGAGGACGAGTGGGAACGAAGTTCATTAAAGTGGTTTGGTTCCCATTACCCATTTGACTGTTGAGGCGCTTTTCTTTCTCTAACCGATGCCAGAGGGCGGTATTGGGAAGCGCTTGCAACATGCTAAACATTGCCATCGGAATGGAGGTTTTTTCCACAAACTGCACGATGCGCTCTCCCGCCCCGGGTTTTTCCCCATCAAATCCGATAATAAATCCAGCCATCACCCGCAGTCCCGCTTTGGTCATCGCCTCTACGGAATCGCTGAGAGAATCGCGGGTATTTTGGAATTTTTTAGTTAAGGTTAAACTCTCGGCATCGGGGGTTTCGATGCCTAAAAAGACCACGTAAAAATTGCATTCCACCATCTGCTCTAGCAGTTCTCGGTCTTGGGCTAAATCCACAGAGGCTTCGGTGAGAAAGCGGAAGGGATAGCGGTTTTTTTCCAGCCAGACTTTTAACTCTTTAAGCAGCAGTTTCACATTACGTTTGTTGCCGATAAAGTTATCATCGACTAAAAATACCGCTTGGGTAAAGCCGAGTTCTACCAGGCGATCGAGTTCCGCTAGCACTTGGGCGGGACTCTTGGTGCGCGATTTGCGTCCGTAGAGGACGATAATATCGCAAAATTCGCATTGAAAAGGACAGCCGCGCGAAAATTGAATCGCCATTGTATCGTAGGCGTGGCGGTCTAATAAGTCGAAACGCGGAATGGGGGTTTGGCTGACATCTGCTTTTTCGCCGTTGGCGCTAAATACGCCGCTGGTTTCGCCTTTTTCGAGGGCTTCTACGAACATGGGCAGGGTAATTTCCCCTTCATCTAAAATCAGATAATCCGCACCGGCTTGGCGCGATTCGTCAGGTAAGGCGGTGACGTAAGGCCCCCCCACTGCTACCCGCTTTCCGCGCCGTTTTGCTTCGCGAATTTGTGCCAGTAAGTCCTCTTTCTGCACGATCATGCAGGAGAGAACCACTAGGTCTGCCCATTCCCATTCGGCTTCGGTGACTCCTTCGCTGATGTTGCGATCGACCAATTTATATTCCCATTCTTGGGGCAAAATGGCGGCAACGGTGATTAAACTTAAGGGGGGTAAGAGTGCTTTGCGACCGATTAACTCTAAGCCTTTTTCAAATGACCAGAAACTTTTTGGAAACCGAGGATAGAGCAGTAAAACTCGCATAAATGATACCAGGTACACGACAGGGAATCCCATCCGAGATTGCGGATGGATTCTTGGGTTATAGCTTTTTAAGATAGCTCAAATTTTGAAAATTTGTAAAAAAATAGCTGAGCGGTAATAACTCAGCTTGGGAAACCGAAATGTGGAGTTATGACTGGCAGTTATTGGGTCAGTCTCCCAGTTTTGTTTTTAAGTCCGGATAGGTGCTGCGATCGCCCGGTGTGACGATTTTACTTTCTCCATCGGTGGCGGTGACGTTTTCATATACCCCCTCGTCTCGCTTCACCAGTTTGCTGAATCCTTGACTCTTTAAATCGCTGTTTCCGGTGGGGACAATGACGGCGGGGGCGCTAATTAAGCGGCGCACTGGGGCGTCTGCTGGGGTCTCTCCGGGATCGAGCTTTCCCAATCGGCATAACTCGCCCCAGGTTTGCGCTTTATCGTGGATACTGTGGGTGACTTCCAGCTTGACATTGGTGCTGGGACATAAATAGGTATAGACCGGCATATGGATAGGCTCTATCTAGCAGTCTAGGTTTGATTTTTTGACACTGAACCTTGATTTGCTTTCATCCTAGCTGCATATCGGCGAATTCGTCAACTTGATTGCCGATTCCTCCCCAGGCCGATCGCCGATGAATTGAGAATTGAGAATTGCCAATTGCCAATTGAGGCCGGCTGTGTCTGCCGAGACTGCAACTTGCACATTGCACAAAGGAGAGAGGGACTGGGGGAGCGAAGGCGGGCCGTTTCCCCGGGGTAGGCTCTGCCCCCACTGGGTTAAACCATTGCCCAGCTTGGCGATTTTTGCCGATTTTTTCAATTCTTAATCTTTCGGCTCCTGTATTCATGCAATTTATCAGTAAAAATACGTAATTTTTGCCAATTTTATTAACAATAATAGTGAGTTTTTCGAGGGTAGCGATCGCAGGTTTTCGTGACAAAACTCACGGTAAATTGTGATAAAAAACACACCGAAAAACGAGAGAGCTATGCCAGGATATTCATCAGAAGCTACACCACCACCGGGACATATCCCATTGGACTAAAGATGCAGCTTGATTCTCTCAAATAGCGAACGAAGGAGAACTCTCATGTCTCGCAAAACCTCTCTCGCAATTGCCCTCAGCTTAGCCATGACTGCTGTAGGAGCTACAGCTTCCACACCAGCGCGATCGCTAAGTCCAGAAAATTTACCAGAGCATTCCCTATCCGTTGAAAGCCTGCTAGAAAAACCCGAGGCGCAGCAAAATCCCCTAGGGTGTACTCCCGTTCCTTTTCCGCCCTGGTGCATTTAATCTTCCCCAAGATTTAGCCAAGAATCAGTGCAAATACTGAATCAAATCGGAGGGGGAACTTGCCCGAAATAAAAAATAGGCGTCTGAGCAGATTACCCATTGACTCAGCACGCCTTTGCAATTTAAAATAGGAGGGAGAAATCACCGGACGCGAAAACCGATGAAACCGCAATGGAACCGACTGTTTGGGGTAGCGGGGTATTTGGCAGTGCTGACCCTGATGCCAATGGCTACCGTGCGGGCGCAAATTGCCGGGGATGGCACCCTCCCCACCCAAGTCATCCCGGGAGAAAACGGCAGGTTTGCGATCGAGGGAGGGGCGCGGGTCGGCGATCGACTGTTTCATAGCTTTCGCGAATTTTCCATCCCCACTGGGGGCGCGGCGGTGTTCGAGAACCCCCCGGAGGTGCAAACGATTATCAACCGGGTGACGGGAAACGAGATTTCCCACATTGATGGCATTTTAAAAGCCAATGGGGGAGCCGATCTGTTTGTGCTCAATCCGAATGGGGTGATTTTCGGACCGAATGCCAGCTTAGAGATTGGGGGGTCGGTGGTGGTTTCTTCTGCCGATCGCTTGCTATTTGCCGATGGTACGGAATTTAGCGCCCGGGACGGTTCCGCGCCCCCCTTGCTTACCCTCAGCGTGCCGGTGGGCCTGCAATTTGGAGCCAATCCCGGGCCGATCGTCAATCAGTCGGTTGCCAATCCCGACGAAACCCTCGGGGGAGTGCCCAGAGGACTGCAAGTGGGGGCGAATCGCACGTTAGCCTTGGTGGGGGGAGAGGTGCGGTTGTCTGGGGGATTTCTCACTCCGCCGGGAGGACGAGTGGAATTAGGCAGTGTGGCGGGCAACAGTGAAGTGCGCCTGAATTCCATCCCCAGCGGGTTTGCCCTCAGCTATGACCCAGGGTCGAATTTCCGCGATATTACCCTGTCTGGGGGAGCTACCATCGATGTGACCGATCGCTCCCCGGGGGGTGGCAGTGGCGCGGTGCAGGTGCAGGGTCGCCACGTGCGACTGCTCGAAGGGTCACAAATTGCCTCCTTTACCGACGGCAGCGTTTCCGCCGGCCCGATCGCGATCGCCGCGTCAGAGTCCGTGGAACTGATCGGCACTGGCACTCGAGGGTCTGTGGTACTGCCCACCAACATCGCCACCACCACCGTGGGGGATGCAAATGCTGCTGACTTGAGGATTACCACCAAACGGGCGATCGTGCGCGATGGAGCCGGCATTTTTACCAGTTCGGTCGCCTTCCCGACGCAGAATCCCCAAGGAGGCGCGGGAAACCTCACCATTCATGCCTCCGAGTCCGTGGAAATCCGGGGCGACGCTGAGGACCTACCCAGTACCCTAGAGGTGGAAACGCGCACCGACGGCGATGCCGGGGGGTTGGAAATCTTCACCGGGCGACTGATGGTGCGCGAGGGCGGGAAAATCAGCGCCTCCACCAGGGGATCCGGTCGCGGGGGCACGATCGCGATTTTCGCCTCCGAGTCCGTGGACATCAGCGGTTCTCCCTCGGTCAACCCTGCCCCCGCCGATGGCGCGATCGCGACCAGTTCCCTCATTCCGGGTCGGATCGAAGCACTCAGTGAGGGCGCGGGGGATGCGGGAAATTTGCGCCTGGAAACCGATCGCCTCCGGATCGCCGACGGCGGACAAGTGGCGGTTAGCGCTACCGCCACCGGTGCTGCCGGCAACTTGGAAATCCACGCGCGAGACCTACAGCTCGATCGCGGCGGGACTCTGAGCGCCGAAAGCGCTGCCGGCACCCGAGGCAGCATTCGCCTCCAGGCGCGCGATATCGAACTGCGGCGCAATAGTTCGATTACCACCACCGCCACCGGCACTGCTTCTGGCGGGAACGTCACCTTCACCACCGGCACTCTCACCGCCGTGCAGAACAGCCAAATCCTCGCCAATGCGATTCAAGGTGCCGGGGGCAATATCCAAATCGACAGTCAAGGTCTTTTTATCGCCCCGGATAGTCTGCTGTCTGCCAGTTCTGAATTTGGGGTTTCCGGCACGATCGCCATTAATACTCCCGAGGTGGATCCGAGTTCCGGATTGGTGGAATTGCCCACCCAGGTGCAAGACCCCAGCGGGCAAATTGTCATCGGATGTGCGGGGGATGAAGGCAACTCCTTTACCGTTACCGGACGCGGTGGGATTCCCGCTGACCCCACCGCCACGATTCGCCCTCAGATTCTCTGGCGCGATCTGCAAGATTTTTCCCCCGCAGACCATCGCGATCGGCCTTCCCAGTCCGCCGCAACCCCTCCCATTGCCCCCTCTGCGCTTCCCCTGGTGGAAGCGCGGGGTTTCGCTGTTGATGCCCGAGGCAATGTCCGATTAGTGGCGGATAAGTCCGCTCGAAATCCCGATGGGTTCTGGCATCCGGCGGCGCAGTGCCCTTTACCTTAAGCCCATGTTCCCGCCAGGGTTCCGGCGATCGAGCGAATTGCCCTACGTCTTTGAGGGGGAATCCCATCGTTAATCATTGGTAGGCTGGGCAACGAGTTGCTTTCCCTCCTCCCGTTTTTCTAGCCAAAATTCCCGTTAAAATGATGATAATTCGTGATAGTTAAACCCATTAAATCAGGCTTAATTGTGGTAAAGTTAATTGAATCCTTAACCGGGGGGTGAAATTCACTGCCAAGGGATTTGCGATCGCGCCACCTGTCACGGTCATCTCAATATCCAGGTTAAGAGCGACAACCCAATGGAAAAGCACCCGCGCCAGCGCCTAAGATATCGCCAAAATGCCAAGAAAAAAGGCTATTCTCTCGGTCTTTTATTGGTGTATGGTTGCCTGAGCTTTCTGTTCGTATTGGTCACTTCGCCCGCGATCGCCAACCATGCCCACCCACCTGGGTCGATGATTTGTGCTGCGTCCGAATCGGTGGTGGGTTCTAATTGCCGGGAAAATCCAGGCGCAAGTGAATTATTGCATTTGCCGGTAGGGGCGATCGCTTCTGTGCCAGAACCTTCCGCAAGCAATGGCAATTTGCAACGCGCCCGAGAACTGTATCGCAGCGGGCGACTGTTTGACGCCGCCATGTTGTGGGAACAAACCGCGCGGGAATATGAAGCGATAGGCGATAGGTTCAATCACGCCTTAACCTTAAATTATCTCTCCTTTGCCTATCAAGATTTAGGGGAATGGGAAAAAGCTGCTTCCCGGGTGCAATCGAGTTTAAATATCCTGGAAAATCAGGACAACCTGGATAAGCGCGGAATGGCGATTTTGGGGCAAGCTTTAAATACCCAAGGCAGTTTACAACTGGCGATGGGGGACGCGCAAACTGCCTTAGAAACCTGGAAACAAGCGCAATCCGCCTACGATCGCGCCGACAATGAAATCGGCCAGTTGGGCACTCAAATCAACCAAGCCACTGCTTTGCAATCTTTGGGACAATATCGACAGGCAAAATCCTTGTTAGAGTCCTTAGTAGTGCAACTGGAAACGCAACCGGATTCCCTGCTGAAAGCCGATGGATTGGCAAATTTAGGCATTGCTCTGCAAACCATAGGCGACATACGACGTTCTAAAGCCATTTTAGAACAAAGTTGGGAGATTGTCCAGGACTTTCATGCCCGGGATAAAATTGGGGTGATTTTGTTGAGTATTGGGAATATTGCCCGAGATTTGGACAAACCGAATATTGCCCTGGCATACTATCGAGAAGCGGCGAAAAATGCCGGGGATACTCTGTTTGAGGTACAGGCGAAACTGAACGAACTGAGCCTGTTGGTAGAAACTGATACCCTGCCCGAGGCGATCGCCTTAATACCGGAAATTCAGGGGGATTTATCCCGGTTAGTTCCCTCGCGGGCGGCGGTGTATGCGCGGGTGAACTTCGTTCATAGCGCGATGGGGTTGGAGTCCAAAACTACCGGGTTACAACTGCACGAATTACCCCAATGGTCTGCCACTGTTGCTGCTGATATATTAGCCTCGGCGGTACAAGAGGCGAGAGACTTGCGCGATCGCCGCGCCGAAGCAGCCGCATTGTGGCAACTGGGCAAACTCTACAGCAGCGAAGAACAATGGCAAGAAGCCAAACAGCTCACCCAACAAGCGTTGGCAATGGCGCAAAGTGCCAATGCCGAGGATATTGTTGCCCGCGCTTCCTGGCAGTTGGGTCGGATTTTGCAACAGCAGGGAAACACCACCGAGGCGATCGCCGCCTACGGTCACGCCTTCGACACCTTGCAATCCTTGCGAAACGATTTAGTTGCCATCAATCCCGAGGTGCAGTTTAACTTTAGCGAAAGCGTCGAACCGATTTATCGCGAATACGTCAGCTTGCTGCTGCAACCCAATGCCTCCCAAGGGAATCTGCGCCAAGCGCGCGAAGTAATGGAAGCCTTGCAATTGGAGGAATTGGATAACTTTTTTCGCGATGCTTGCATCAAAGTGAAACCCGCCGCCATCGATGAAATCGACCCGCAAGCGGCAGGGATTTACCCGATTATTTTACGCGATCGCTTAGAAGTCATTCTGTCGATTCCCAATCAACCGTTGCGGCATTATACCACAATTTTGCCGCGCCCCGAATTGGAAAAAATCCTGGAAAACTTGTACTCTTCTCTCTATATCGGGTATTCTAGTAATGAGCGCATACAATTATCCCAGCATGTTTATGATTGGCTGATCGGACCTGCCGAATCCGACCTAGAAGCCAACCAGATAAAAACGCTCGTGTTCGTCCTCGATGGGTTCTTGCGAAACCTGCCAATGGCGGCTCTGCATGATGGAGAACGCTATTTAATCGAGAAATACAGCATCGCACTCAGTCCGGGGTTGCAGCTCTTTCCCGAAGGTCTCGAGGGAAAAGAACTGCAAGTATTAGCCGGGGGACTCACGGTAGCGCGCCAGGGTTTTTCCTCCCTCCCCGGCGTGCAAGCGGAAGTGAAACAAATTGCCGCGATCGCCTCTGAGGGGTTCATAGATGCCGAGGTGATGCTCGATGGCCAGTTTACCCGCACCGCCTTGGAAAAACAGATGGACCGTCATCGGTTTCGGGTGGTTCACCTGGCCACTCACGGTCAATTTAGTTCTAACCCAGAAGAGACCTTTTTGCTTACCTGGGACGACCGGATCGATGTGAAGGAATTCGCGCAATTGCTGGAAAATCGGCAACAAGGCAGTTTGCGTCCGATTGACTTATTGGTATTGAGTGCGTGCCAAACCGCCGCCGGAGACGAAAGAGCGACCTTAGGAATTGCCGGATTTGCCTTGCGATCCGGGGCCAGGTCTACCTTGGCCACCCTGTGGTCCGTGAGCGATCGCTCTACCGCGTTGTTGATGAGCGAATTTTACGCGCGACTGGCGCGATCGGGGGGGGGTGTAAGCAAAGCGGAAGCTTTGCGTCAAGCGCAAATTAAGCTATTGCACGATTCCTCGTACAATCTGCCCTATTATTGGGCACCATTTGTATTAGTGGGCAATTGGCTATAAAATACCGGGGTTTTCACAACCGTGTTATCGAGAGGTCAGGATAGTGAACGCCAATATTACAGATTATTACACCCGAAAACATTGGGTCGCGATCGCCGCTACCAGTGTACTGGCGATCGGTATCGGAGGCACTAACGCCGCCAATGCCAGTTTAACCCCCAAACCGGAGGGACAACCCTCCCGTGGAGGCACTTTAATCAGCTTGGAATTCATCCCGCCCAACGATGAAGCCCCCGCCGAAACCGCTGGGGGCGGCACTCGCGGTGCCAGAATGCGATTCCAACCCCCTGTAGAAGAAGCACCCCGCAATACCGCCGGGGGCGGGACGCGCGGGGATATCACCTTCAAACCGCCGGGGGAAGAAGCACCGGTTAACACCATTGGCGGCGGGACGCGCGGAGATGTTACCTTCAAACCGCCGGGGGGAGATACCCCGGAAAACACCGTTTCTGGGGGAACTCGTCGCGATGAGTTCCCCTCCCCGATCGCAGTGCTTCCCGAAACCAATATCGGACGAACCGCGATCGCCCGTCCCACCTTCTTCGTTTACCTGCCCGCCAGCGCCACCAATCGGGTCTTTTTTAGCCTACAAACTGCCTCCGGGGAAACGGTATATCAAACCACCCGGGCGATTTCCGACCCAGTGGGAATTGTCAGCTTCACCCTCCCGGAAGACGCCCCGGAATTGGAAATTGGGGAAAACTATCAGTGGTTTTTTGCTCCCCTGCAAGCAGGGGAAATGCTCGGTCCGGATAGTTACCGGATTACCGGATGGGTGAAGCGGGTGGAACCGCCCCGCACAACGGGAGATATTTCCGCACTCGCGCCAGCAGAATTGGCGGAGGTTTATGCCGCATCGGGCATTTGGTACGATACCCTGGCGGTGTTAGTCTCGGAGTTGCAAGCACAGCCCAATCCTACCCTGGCGGCGGATTTGGCAGACTTGTTAGCTCAGGTGGGACTCGAAGCGATCGCCACTGCGCCTCTCGGACCGCAACTGTAATCGATGATGGGGCAAATCTGGCAGCAAATCCGACCGATCGCCGAACGTGTGGGACAACATCCCACACTTCGGGCATGGCGAGGGGTGTTGTTCATCGCGCCCAGTGTGACGTTGGTGACTGTCGCCTGTAGCTTTACTGGGGTTTTTCACTTGCTCGAATGGGCCAGTCTCGATCGCTTTTTTCATCTGCGCCCCCCAGAGACTTCGGACTCGCGCATTGTTATTGTCACGATCGATGAGGCGGATATCAACCATATCGGACAATGGCCGATGAGCGATCGGGCGATGGCGCAGGTCTTGCAACATATAAAAGCCCAAGAACCGGCGGCGATCGGATTGGATATCTATCGCGATTTGCCCGTGGAACCGGGACATGCACAATTGGTGCAGGTGTTTGAATCCACTCCCAATTTAATCGGCATTCAAAAGGTGGGGGGTAATGGCGTTGCTCCCCCGCCCATTTTAAACGATTTAGGTCAAGTGGCTGCGGCGGATTTAATTTTAGATGCGGATGGTAAGGTGCGCCGCGCTTTGATTTTAATCGGAACCGGAAATGGAGAGTTTCGCGAAGGGTTGGGGGCAAAATTGGCCTTGATGTATTTGGCCGATCGCGGGATTGAATTGGAGAGCGTTGATGAAGAAAATAATAGTTATAGATTGGGGGATGCGGTGTTCGTTCCCCTCACCGGAAATGAGGGGAATTATTTGGGGGCGGATACCGGGGGATATCAGATTTTATTGAATTTTCGCGGCGGAATTGACAAGTTTGCTACCATTTCTCTGACTGATGTGCTAGAAAATCGGATTCCGCCGGATTTGATGCGCGATCGCATCGTCTTTGTGGGTACGATTGCCCCGAGTTTGAAAGATAGCTTTCAAACGCCTTACGATAGTGTGGTTTTTGCCACGCCTACCCTGACTCCCGGGGTGGCAATTCATGCAAATCTCACTAGCCAAATTCTCAGTGGGGCGCTACAGGGGCGGGGGATGCTGCAGGCGGCAAATCGTTGGGTGATGTGGGGGTGGATTGCCCTGTGGTCGGCAATTGGTGCGATCGCCACCAAGCTGTTGCTGCAGAACTACCCGCTACAGAAACAGGAATGCTTGAGTAGCGCGATCGCGGTGGTGGCGATCGCCAGTTTTCTGCTGGTGGTTTGCGGTTATGTATCCTTTCTCGGCGGTTGGCTTATCCCGGTGTTTTCCCCGTTTTTCGCCTTAACCGCATCGGCGATTTTAACCGCAAATTCCCACAATCAATGGCAGTTAAAACGGGCAAACCAACAGTTGGAAATGGTCAATGAGAAGTTGGAGGAGTATTCTCTCACTCTGGAAAGCCAAGTGCGCGATCGTACCCGGGAACTCACCGAAACCCTCCACCACCTGCAAACCACCCAAAGCCAACTAATTCAAACCGAAAAAATGGCCGCCTTGGGTCAATTAGTGGCGGGAATTGCCCACGAAATTAACAACCCCACCAGCTTTATTTATGGCAATGTAGCCTATGCTGAAGAATATGCCACGGATTTGCTGGAGATTTTAGAGCTATATCAGGAGTATTATCCCACACCCGAGCCGGAAATTCAAGACCGACTCGAAGAGGTGGAAATCGACTACCTCAAAGAGGATTTTCCCAAACTGCTGACTTCGATGAAAGATGGCGCATCCCGGATTCGCGAAATCGTCAAAGCTTTGCGAATTTTCTCCCGTTTGGATGAATCGGATTTAAAAGAGGTGAACCTGCACGAGGGGCTTGACAGCACCTTAATTATCGTGCAAAATCGCTGCCAGAAAGGCGATGGGGATGCAGGGATTCAGCTAATTAAAGACTATGGCGATTTGCCGCAAGTGTGCTGCTACGCTAGAGAATTGAATCAAGTGTTTATGAATATTGTGACGAATGCAATTGACGCGATCGAACAGCGACAAAAAGAACTCACCGCCGAGGAATTGCAACGCTGTCCTAGTTTTATTAAAATTACTACATCGGTCATCGAAAATGCCCGGGTAGTTATTGCAATTTCCGATAATGGGCTAGGTATCCCGCCATCGATTAAGCATCAACTATTCGACCCGTTTTTTACCACCAAACCAGTGGGCAAAGGCACGGGGTTGGGATTATCCGTCGCCCGTGCGATTGTGGTGGAAAAACACGGCGGCGACTTGCGCGTCTCTTCCCATCCGGGAGAAGGCACCGAAGTGCGAATCGAAATCCCCATTCAATTTTCAGCGTCAACTCACCAAAAGTAATCTCTCTGCTTGGTTCTTGCCTGTAAATGCCTATCCGAAAGCAGACTTGTATCACATACACTGCGATCGCATACCAAATCCGGCTGTCAAAAAAAAGGGTAGCCACTGCGATCGCACCCGTGCAAGCCAAGCGCATAGCCATGCCCGGAAGGGGGTATAGTCCAGGTTGGCGCAGTAATTTTTGCACCACTTGTCTGGCTATGGTATAATTTGCCAAGGCGTTGATATAAGAGCAATTCCGGTTGCCTAAAATATTATGTAGATTGGGGGAAATTTTTTTCGGCAAATATGGCATTTATCAAGTATAGCCCTCAATGCGATCGCAATTTTAACATAAATGCCACAGGGCAACTGCAACCATGACTTTCCGGTGTGGTGGGTTCCACCCTACCCTCGAATCGAGGTAAAAATTATATATAAAATATCCAGCCTGCAAGTTAAATGGCGATTGTTCCTGCATAGCAATTGCCCTAACCGGGTATAATCCTTTAACCCTTGAACAGAGAGGGGTTCTCCGTTTGTTTTGCGATCGGCTTTACACCCGAAAACCAGGGCTATTCCTCCTCATCGGACTCGGTTAATTGAGTTTCATCGAAACGGGCGAGCATCAGCTTTTCCGCCTCATTCCAACAGGTATCGGCGAGAATGGCTTTATTGAAATCGGCATTTTGGATAGTTGCGCCGGTGAAATTAGCTTGAGTGAGATTAGCTTTGTGGAAGCGAGTGCCCCCCCAAGCGGCAATGGCGACGCCTAACTCGCGGATGATGGTATAGCGCTGATAGCCCCTAGCGGCTTTTTGGGTAATGAAAGCAGCGGCGGCGGCGAGGAGCAAGCTGCCAATCCAACTGCCCGCACTTTGGATAAAAAAGCCTCCCACCACGGGCACGATCGCGAAGGTCAGTATCCCGGCGATGCCCACTGTAGAGCGGGCGCAAATCCCCGCCACAGCAACAGCGGCAGTGGAAATAACCGCACAGAGTACCGCGATCGCGCCGCTGACATCTCCCGAATCCATCGCCACCGCGATCGCGCCGCCTACCAAGGCGATGAGAATGGCCACAGCAGCCACCCGCTTCACCTCCACTTCCAGCCCATGCTTGACGATGAAGCGCGCCAGTACGCCCAATAGGATAATAATGACCAAACCGACGCCTACAGAAAAGACTTGCTGACTGGTGAGCAAGCTTTGGATATAATCGCCGGCAAAGGCGGAGATAAACCCAGAGGTGAGAGAGACCAAGGCGCAGAGAACCACCAGGGCGATCGCCCACAGGGGTTTGAGACCGGCTTTGGTGTGGCTGAAATCCGCACCGGTGAGGTTGGCGCGGGTAAAGTTGGTCCCTTGAATTTGGGCACCCTGAAAATTGGCACCGCTGAGGTCTTGGCTTTTAAAAGAGCGCCCGCGAAGATTTTGGCGAGAAAAGTCTCGAGACATAGAACCGATAGAGGGTTGATTGCGAGGGTGGATGGGTGTATTATGGCTGTTTGCTGCTGCGGTATGGCTGCCGATCGCGGCGAGACAACCGCAGGGGATGGCTCTACCATACCGAAATCGTGCCATAATCGGCTATTGCCCACAGATGAAAAGCTGCTCCCAATGGTTCAACGACCTGAATCTCCCACAGAACTAGCCGCCGCCCTAGAGGGCATCACCGAGCTGAATTTTCACCTCCCGGATCCCGAAGATGAGGACATCGAAGAGGTGGAATTCGAGCAGCAGGTTGATAATGCGTGGAAGGTATGCGACCATTTCGACCTGCAAACCGATATTTGGCGCGGTCGAATTTTAAGGGCGGTTCGCGATCGCGAGAAAATCGGCGGCGAAGGTCGAGGTCGGGGCTTTCTCAACTGGCTCAAAGACCGGGAAATCAGTAAAAGTCAGGCATATTCCCTGATCGAACTGGCAAACAGTGCCGATACCCTGTTGCAACAGGGACACCTCGACCCGGACACGATTAATAAGTTTAGCAAGCGCGCCTTTCTCGAAACCGCCAAATCTGCGCCGGAAGTGCAGGAAATGGTGTCGAAGGCGGCGCAGGATGGCGATCGCATCACCCGGCGCGAAGTTCGCCAACTCTCCGACGAATGGACCGCCATGACTTCGGAATTATTGCCCGAAGAAGTGAAGGAAAAAGCCACCTCCGGTTCTTTACCCCCCCGGTATTTGGCTCCTTTGGTGCGGGAAATGGAAAAATTGCCCGACTCCCACCAAGGGTCGATCCGAGAGGAAGCGGCGTTTAATCCCGATGTGGATACGGTCAAACAGTTAACCTCCGACGCGCGCAACCTATCGAAGTATTTAGATGCGGCGGCCCAGGTTCAGGCGATCGCCCACAGTTCCGTAGATTTGGAAATGGCCCTAGAAGAAGCCTTGCGCGTCGGTTGTCTCAATACCGCCGCCGATATGGTCAAACAAGCGGCCCAATTGGAACAAACCGTGGCCAAATTGTACACCACCTGGCGGCGTCTCGGGAGTCTGAGCGATCGCCTCTATGTGGATACCGGCGCGAGTACCCCGAATTTGAGATTGCTGCTCACTTGTCTCGATCGCCTCGCCGGTCAAGCGATCGAAGTGCAACTCGGGGAAGAAAGCGATCGCACGATCCGCCTGCAAATTCTCGGCGACTCGGAATCCTAATTCCCCCGCCGATGATGTCCGCATACCTCGTTCCCCCCCGGGGGGAACGCCCCTCCCGAGACTCCCCTCCCCTCATTCGCTCCCTGCGTGACCCCTCATCTCATCTCCCGTGGATAGTTCCATCGTGCGCCGGGGATTGAAATCGCCCCCGTGCAAGCGAAATCCGCCTACGCTGAGCCAAGTCCGCCTACGCGGGCTAATTTTTTTACATCGATTCCTACAGACAGCATATCAAACCTCTGGGTTGATAACCGCTATGGAACCAAATCGAACATTTTTTGCTTGCTTATGTTCCCTACATAACAACTATATTACTAACTATATTTTTGCTGGACAGCCACCGGGAAGGGAACCGGAAGCGGTAAACTGCACATTTTTAATTGACAATTTTCAAATGCTAATGCTCGATTGCTCATTCCTGCTTGCCCATTTCCTATGGCAACCAAGCGGTTTGTGCATCCTGGGATAACCCCCTGAAACTGTGGGATTTACTCACTGAAAGGGTAATGGCGACAGTTATGGGTGAGTTTGGCTTTCTTTACCACAAGCCGAACATTCTCGATCGCTGTACGCGGGAGCAATGCTTCGGACAATTTTGCCAACCACTTCCCCGTTCTGGTCGCTTTTGGTGTTGATTGGCGACCCTCGGTAGTCACACACATGAGGACTCGCTTCAACTGCTGGGTTTCCCTGTCGCTCTACCCAACCTACTGTCATATTGCCCTTGATGGCAGTCTAAACAAAAGAGCAGAAAGGACGCTAAACCTGTAAAATGAAACAGAGCCATATTGCGCGTCCTCCCCGGCCTAAAGAAGGCAGGGGGTTTCCCCACGGTTGTTTTTCACATGACAAACAGCGTGGCTTATTAAACCAAACCTTAACCGAAAACTAGACCGTTGTTGTAATTAACCTTTTGAATGGAAGATTAGACCCATGAGTGATGAAAATCGCAGTTCAAAGCGGACTGACTGGCACGCTCTTTCCATCGAGCGAACAGCAGCCCAACTGGGCGTTAATCCCAAGAGTGGCTTAACTCAAGCTGAATTTGAAAAACGCCAGGCCGAGTTTGGTCCCAATCGCCTTGAAGGAAAGGCAGGCAAAAGTCCCCTCCTAAGATTTATAGAGCAGTTTAATCAACCGTTACTCTATATCTTAATCATTGCCGGCGCAATGAAATTCTTGTTATCAGAAGAAGGATGGGGAAGTGCTAATGGTTGGGTGATTTGGGGGGTGGTATTGATTAATGCGATCGTCAGTTTTGCACAAGAAACTAAAGCTGAAAATGCTATTGCTGCCCTTTCCTCATCCATCGAAACCGAAGCGACCCTCTATCGAGATGGGGAAAAACGACAAGTTCCCTCCTCGGAGATTGTCCCGGGAGATTTAGTCATCCTCACTTCTGGGGATAAAGTGCCGGCGGATCTGCGCTTAGTGGAGACGAAAAACCTACAAGTCAATGAATCCGGGTTAACGGGAGAATCCACTGCTGTGGAGAAACAGATGCAACCGGTGGAGGAGAAAGCCCCCCTGGCCGATCGCCGCTGTATGGCCTATGCGGGGAGTTTTGTCACCTCGGGTCAGGGCTTGGGTCTGGTAGTCGCGATCGCCAAAGACACAGAAACCGGGCGTCTCTCCCAATTGATGGAGAAACAAACCAACCTCATCACCCCCCTAACCCGGAAATTTGACAAATTCAGCCGCCAACTGCTCTATATTATCTTAGGGGTAGCGGCCCTCACCCTAGCGGTGGGCTTAGGCTATGCTGAGGACTTCACCGCCGAGAGCATTAACAAAGTCTTTGAAGCCACCATCGCCCTCGCCGTCAGTGCCATCCCCGAAGGACTCCCCGCCGTTGTCACTGTGGCCCTGGCGATTGGCGTATCTCGCATGGCCAGTCGTCATGCTATCATCCGCAAGTTACCCGCCGTGGAAACCCTCGGTAGTGCTACGGTCATCTGTTCCGACAAAACCGGAACCCTGACGGAAAACCAGATGACCGTGCAAGAGATTTATGCAGGGGGACAACCTTACCAAGTTCTCGGGACCGGATACACTCCCGAGGGGGACATCTGTCACGATAATCAAGCCATTGACTTAGACCAACATCCGACCCTCCGAGACTGTCTGCGAGCGGGATTACTCTGTAATGACTCCCATTTAGCCTTAGAGGATGACCGCTGGAAAGTGGTGGGAGACCCTACAGAGGGGGCATTACTGGTCAGCAGTCGAAAAGCAGGATTTACCCTAGCCCAACTCAATGCCGAATTGCCCCGTCAGGATGTGATTCCCTTTGAGTCCGAGTATCAATATATGGCTACCCTGCATCGGGGGCAACATGAGACCGAAGCCGTGATTTATATGAAGGGAGCTGTGGAGGCGATCGTCTCTCGTTGCGACCAGATGTTAGATGCCCAAGGACAGCCCCACCCCATCGACGCGAAGGAGATTCATCATCAAGCGGAAAACATGGCTAGTTCCGGCTTACGAGTTTTAGCCCTGGCTCGTAAAACCCCCTCCCGGTCTCAGGTTGACCATGAGGATGTGGCCGAGGGCTTAGTCTTCCTGGGTTTACAGGGCATGATTGACCCGCCACGTCAGGAGGCGATCCGGGCTGTGGAAGCCTGTCAAAACGCCGGAATTCGCGTCAAAATGATTACCGGAGACCACAAAGTGACCGCCAGTGCGATCGCCGCCCAAATGCGCCTCAAACGCACGGGAGAGGTCATCGCCTTCACCGGGGCGGAACTGGGGGAGATGTCTCCAGATGATTTTGTGCGAGCAGCGGAAGATGGTGTTGTCTTTGCCCGCGTGGCCCCAGAACAGAAATTACGCCTGGTGGAAGCCCTGCAATCTCAAGGGGATATCGTGGCCATGACCGGTGATGGGGTGAATGATGCCCCAGCCCTCAAACAAGCGGATATTGGGGTGGCGATGGGCCAAACGGGAACGGAAGTTGCCAAAGAAGCCTCGGACATGGTGCTGACAGATGATAACTTCGCCTCCATTGAGGCCGCTGTTGAGGAAGGGCGCACCGTCTATCGCAACTTAATTAAGGCGATCGCTTTTATCTTGCCCGTCAATGGGGGCGAATCTATGACCATTGTCATCAGCGTTCTCCTCGATCGCCTGTTACCCATTCTCTCCTTACAAGTGTTGTGGCTTAATATGATCAACTCCATCGCCATGACCGTTCCCCTCGCCTTTGAACCCAAATCCAAGCAGGTGATGGAACAGCCTCCCCTCTCCCCAAACCGTCCCCTGTTAAACAAATGCCTCCTACAGCGGATTGTGCTGATTTCCCTGTTTAACTGGATTCTTATCTTTGGTGTGTTTGAGTGGGTTAAAGGCTGGGATGCAGGCGCACAGGGAAACACCGAAGCCCTCGCCCGCACTATGGCTATTCAAGCCCTGGTCTTTGGCCGCGTTTTCTACTTAATCAGTTTGAGTCAGATTGGCATCAGCCTCGGGCATAAACTCCGAGGCCACGCCGTGGAGGTCGCCCCAGCCCCCGTGGTTTGGATTGGCATCGCCGTGACGATGGTTTTACAGATGATCTTTAGTCAAGTTGGCTTTATGAACAATCTGTTCTCTACCGCCCCCCTGAACCTGCAACAATGGGGCATCTGTTTCCTGATTGGTTTACCTATGGTGGTCGTGGCGACCCTGGCCAACCGCATCGATCCCCCCAATCAACTCAATGAGACAAGATAGGGAAAAGAGCAATGCCTACTCTCCATTCTCCTCATCAGTACAGGGAATAATATCTCGATCCCTTAAACATTCTCCATGTGGTGTTCATGGGTACATCATTGGATTGTTTCTGCATGAGGAGAATTTCTTCCCCATTACAAATTAATTCCAGCCGCTCTTTTGTCGGGTGGGCAAAGCTAACTTGTGAACGGACAATTTTTAAGCCTCACAAAATTTGCCCACCATACCATATCTCTCAATGCGATCGCCCCTTTTGATTTTTTATGTGAGGCAAGCGATCGTCAATTTGTAGCAGAGTTTTTTCAACCACGAAACCGTTAGGATTCCCCTCCCGTCCCCCTCGTATCCCCCCCTTACCCCCCTTGGAAAGGGGGGGGACAAAGGAATGATTTTTACCTCGTATCCCCCCCTTACC
>NZ_JAYFEQ010000407.1:0-74637 GCF_055795085.1 Phormidium sp. CCY1219
CTCGTAGGGCTTAGGCTGGTCAGCTACCTAAAGTCAGGGGCTAGAAGCCCCGTCTCTTTAGAGCGGGGTGCTGACTATGCCTTGCATGTCTTTCTTCCATTGTGACAGAAAACATTAAAAAATTGTGATTTTTTTTCAGGAAAATGTGATTTAGAACACATTCATAATGTCACCGACTGATGACATTATGAATTTTTGTTAATGCGAGGGCCTGTATTTGCTCCTATATATTTTCCGAAAGCGATAAATGACCGACTCCTGGAAGAGCCTGGATAGGGTCTTGCCAGATAACAATCCACAATTTGCAATGAATAATTGTCAAGATTGTTTTAAAAAAGTTAGTAATTAATTATAGTCAATCGCCAACTTGCAAAAAGTGACGTGGCGATAAAATAATAACAATAAAGCAATCAATCCGGCGATTGCCTTGAGAACCGCTATAGTGAAAAGGATCGGGGACAACAATTAAATTGCGAAGGGAGAACCAAGCCAAATGAAATTAATATCGAAAGGAACATTATTTTTCTCTAAAAAACTATTCATTTTTCCGTTAGTCTTATTTGGGTTAAGTGCGATCGCCTCCGGATCCTCGATTGCGGCTAAGGAAACCAATGGCAATTTTTCTCAGATGCCAAACACCCCAACAAGACTAGAAAATGGCGTAGAAATAGAAGCAAAAGAGCCTATGGAGCTGAGTAATATTTCTCAGGGGATAACTGCCCCGAATCCCGTTGGGAAAAATTACTTAGTCCCGCCCGGGGGAAAACGCCCTTCACCAGGTATCGCGATCGGGCACAAACAAGACGTCAGAGAACATATAGAGCTGGGAAATTTTTCCGAGGCGATTACTCAACTCGAACGCGATTGGGAAAAAAACTACGAAAATTACTTTGACAGAAATTTGTCTGAAGTCACCACATTAGGAGATGAAATTGGCGATGCGCTAGCGCTGATGGGGCGAAAAACCGGGAAAAACCCGGCGCTAATTTATATGATTCCGCAATCCGATCGCCTGGAAGTGGTATTGGTGACGCCAGATGGGGAATTTATGCACCATAGCGTACCCGATGCCAACCGGGCGGCGCTGGTGGATTTAATCGCAGAATTGCGCGGGGAAATCACCAATCCCATCAAGCGAAATAGCACCTCTTATTTAAGTGCGGCGCAGGGACTCTATAACTGGGCGATCGCACCGTTAGAATCGAAATTAAAAGAACAGAATATTGCCACCTTGATATTTTGCGTGGGGGGTGGATTGCGATCGCTGCCCTTTGCTGCATTGCATGATGGGGACAAGTTTCTCGTGGAAAACTATAGCATTGGATTGATTCCAGCTTTTAATATGATCGATGTGGAAACGAACCCCTTGACTAGTTCTGATGTATTGGCAATGGGGGCGTCAATTTTCCAAGAGTTAAATCCCTTGCCCGCCGTGCCCGTGGAATTAAATACCATTGCCAATCAGTTATTCAACGGAGAAATATTTCTCAATCGCGCTTTTACTTTAGACAACCTGCGATCGCAACTTCAGCAAGGACAATATGCCATCGTCCACCTGGCAACTCATGCGGATTTCTTACCGGGAAAACCGCACAATTCCTACATTCAGTTTTGGGATGAAAAACTGTTTTTAGATGCGATGAACCAGATCCGCTTCGAGGATAGTTCGGTGGGTCTGTTGGTGCTGAGTGCTTGCAATACGGCGTTGGGAAATGTAGAAGCAGAAATGGGGTTTGCGGGTTTGGCGATTCACAGTGGCGTGCCCTCAGCCCTCGCGAGTTTGTGGTATGTTAGCGATGCGGGCACCTTGGCGCTGATGAGTGAATTTTACGCCACCTTAAGAACTTCAGTGGAAAGCGATCGCTCGATAATTAAAGCCGAAGCCCTGCGACAAGCTCAGCTTGCTTTAATTCAGGGCAAAGTCAGGTTAAAAGAAGGCGAACTCCTCACCGAAAGAGGGGAGGAAGTCCCTTTGCCCCCAGAACTGCATGAAGCAGAGAGCGACAATCTTTCTCATCCCTATTATTGGGCGGGATTTACGATGATTGGCGTGCCCTGGTAAGGGCGATTTGGCAACGGCGATCGCCAGCTACTATCGCGGAAAATTTTCTTTCCACTGGTTAGAATAAAATCAGCCATCGAAATTATTATGAAGTTGTTAAAGAGGCTGCTACTGGAAAAAATAGCCAAACAAATTGTCAATTTTGGGGCTTTTTTACGCCTTGCGTAACGTTCAGGATGGCAAAAATCTCACAACAGGTCGTTCGGCGTTTTTTATACCTATAAATAGTCCGGTAAATCAGCAAGAGGTACTGCTGAGGTTGTGACAAGGCGGCGAGGATTTGACAAAGAATGGTTGGAAAGCCGTTGAGGCGGTACCTTCACGGGATGCGGTTCTGATGGCTCTTCTGGAAATACTGCAAATGCAGGGGGTGAGAGTTACCCGCGAATCTCCGCCCGCCCAATTTTTACCCCAATGCAATCCAAAAGGTAGATGG
This sequence comes from Phormidium sp. CCY1219, assembly GCF_055795085.1. NCBI lineage: Bacteria > Bacillati > Cyanobacteriota > Cyanophyceae > Oscillatoriales > Oscillatoriaceae > Phormidium > Phormidium sp. CCY1219. The sequence continues at coordinate 2,499 of NZ_JAYFEQ010000407.1, forward strand.
AACTGGGTAGTGGAATATGAGAAAGTAAAACCAGCGTTAGAACTTTAACTGAAAGAGAGTGAAGTATGATGGCTGATGATAAATCGGTTACGCCTTTAATTTTGGTGGTAAATGATGACGATGAACTGCGATCGCTCCTGCGTCTTGCTTTGCAGGAACAAGGCTATCAATTGGTAGAGGCGAAAAATGGCGAAGGGGGGGTGGCTGAATTCCTCCGGATGCGTCCCGATATGGTATTGTTAGATGGGGTGATGCCGGGGATGGATGGCTTCACCTGCTGTAGTCGGTTGCGGAGTCTCCCCCAGGGAAAAGATATCCCGGTGCTGATGATTACCGTCCTCGACGATCGCGAAGCGGTCGATCGCGCCTTTGAAGCCGGTGCTACCGATTATATCACCAAACCGATTCACTGGGCGGTGTTGCGTCAGCGCGTCAGTCGCCTGCTGGAAACCCATCGACAACAGCACAAAGTTACCTACATGGCGCGCGCCTTTCGCCAACAAACCGCCCGAGAGCTGCTGTTGCGCGGCATGTTGCGCCGATTGAGCGGCGAGGAGTTGCTCGAGGATGTGCTTGGTAGCTCGATGCCAGACATCGCCCAGTGTTTGGGGGTAGAGTTTGTGGCATTATACCATAAAAGTGGCAGTTTGACCCTTGTGGGCCGCCAAACTGAGGAAAATTTTTGCGTGCAATTCTGTCTGGATGACTTAGAGCCTTGTTTGGGGTGGTTTGCAGAGTATAAAAGGGAGTTTCAGGCGGGGAAAATTATCGCGATCGCCGATACTGCAGATCCACAGGTGCCCGAGAAGGCGCGCAAATTCAGCGAAAAACACCAGATCAAAGCGGCGATCGTGGCTCCGATTTTCACTCGTCGCCACAAGACCCCGCAGTTGTGGGGGGCGATGGAAGTTCATCACCCCCAGGCGAGAGAGTGGGAACCGACAGAATTGGATTTAATGGCAGATTTGGTGAATTTAATCGCGATCGGGATTCAAGTGAAACAGTAAGGATAAGTGAGTAGGCGGGGCTATAGCCCTACCTACGTCATCAGTTTTTCACCGCCCCCGATTGACGCAGTGAATCCTCTGTGGTGAGCGGTGGTGGGGGATTGAAATCGTGCCTCCGCTTCTGATTGTTTGCCTACTCGAAACTCATTGTTGTTCCTGCTATGGTTTTACGTTGAATATAAAACGGCTGTTTTTACCCCGTAGGAACAACAAGGCAATGCTTTGCCCTGCCCTCAATGGGATTTTTCTCACAAGCGCGATCGCAGTTCTCCAGTCAAAAGCGCGATCGCATTTATTCTCCAGCTAATAATTTTTTTGCAGGTTCCTGGTTTTCTTGTCAGTGGATGTCAATATCCTCTGATTCACTCAAAAAACCCCTTTTCTTCGCGAGCATCAGTCAACTCGTTGACGCTTTACACTCAAACAGCTTTCCAGTTTTTTCATTCGCGATAATACGCGATCGAGTTGTTTTACATCATTAACTTCAATACATAAGGGAATGAGAGCCGTAGCCTTACCCGAGTCCGATCTCCTGTCTAAAGCCCGCAAATTTTGGATATTAATATTGTCTTCCGCTAAAATATTTGCGATCTTGTTAAGTTCTCCCGGTCGATCTATCACTTCAACTTCAATCCAAGTAGTGTATTTCTGGTTGTGTTCTTTATTCCATTCCACAGGCATCACTTGTTCCTTTGACACATTTTTAGCTCGAGCGCATGCTTGAGTGTGGATCGCAATAGCTCTATCCCCACCACGAGTAACAATGCCAATAATGGGTTGACCTGGAACCGGGTTGCAACAACCTGCAAGACGATAGGGCATTCCTTCTATTCCCACAATGGCTGATGAGTCTAAAGTATTTCGCCTCCCGGATGTTCCAGAATGAGGGAATTGAGGGTCAGAAGTTTCTGCCCCGTTTGGTTGAGTTGGTTGAATTTGTGTCGCTTCTCGGATGCGATTAACCACAGAGTTAAGAGATAGATCTCCATATCCTAAGGCAGCAAGTAGATCGTCAACGCTGTGATAATTACATTGCTTCGCTACTGTTTGCATTTCCTCAGACTCGAGCAGGGATGTGAACCCATTTTTACCCAGCTCTTTTTGTAGCTTTTCTCGACCTGTGGCAATATTTTCTTGCCGATGGACTCGCCTATACCATCGCCGAATCCGACTTTTGGCTGTAGGTGTAATCACAAACTTCAGCCAGTCTAAACTCGGATGGCCATTTTTATCAGTGATGATTTCCACAATATCGCCATTCTGAAGCGGCGTGTGGAGTTTAACCATTTTTCCATTAACTTTCGCACCAGTACAGTGGTTGCCCACCTCCTCGTGTATCTTATACGCAAAATCAACTGCTGTTGTTTTTTTCAATTCCTCTGCTGTTGTTTTTTTCAATTCCTCGGCTTTCAATATTTTTTTCACATCTCCTTTTGGTGTGAATACATAAATGTAGTTCTCCTCTTGACTGGATTTTTCCGTAAGGTTTTGGATGATTTTCTGTTTTTCGGCCAACGGTATATTGCTGGTTCGCTTTTGTCCTTGGAAATTCAATATTTTTACTTTAACTTCGCCATTGATTTGAGTTAAGCGATCGACCAGTTTACGGGTCGCTGCTTCTATTTCACCCGGTTGATATGCAGAAGAGTTTTGTCTTTTTCCAACCATTTCCAACAGCAAAATAATTCGCCGATTTTCTGCTCGATCGACGCCGACTACCCGATCTAGTTTTAATTGTCCCTTTTGAAGTAAATTGCCAATTTTTTCAACACAGTCGGCTTCGCATTCTACTGATAGATGTACTCGTTTTCGCTGCGCTTGTTCGTAGTCGTGCTGCGATGACAGTCGGGCATAATGTGCTGGTTCTTTGTAATGACGATGAGCGGAGCTATCTAATCCCAATACACTGATACCATATTCTGCTGCCCAGTGCATTGTTTGCGTTCTGATTTGAAATTCTACAATTTGTGGTTCGGGTTCTCCGTATTGAATGTTAACATGAATCGATTGATATCCAGTAGCTTTTTTGGGGTTTTTAATATAATCGCGTAGGCTTTCCGTCAGAATGCCTTCACCTTGGAAAAACGATCCCATCTTCTGAACTACCGCCAGCGCTTGGTAACATTCACTTTCGGTTTTAGTAATAATCCGCACTCCCACAATGTCCAAAATTTGTTCTAAAGAAACTTGACGAGCCTTCATTTTTTTATAGATGCTGTAATTGCTTTTAATTCTAGCCTGAAGTTCCGCATCTATTGTAGCTTCTTCTAGTTCGTCTTTAAGTTCTTCAGTCAATTTTTCTAGGAAGCAGTCCTGGTTAGAAAATCGGCTTTTTATCCTGCGCTCAATCTCCTCATAATCGTCGGGTTCCAAAAAGGCAAAAGCCAATTCTTCCAACTCTTCTCGCAACTGGTTAAATCCAAATCGCACCGCCAATGGACAAAGAACGTCCCGAGCGTACTCTGCTAGTTTATGGACAATAAAATTAGACCAGGAGGATAGAGGGCAGCTAGAAATCAAATATTTAACATTAAGCAATTCAAGACGAAGAATATCTGGAGCCAATTCTTCTTTTTTTAACAGACCATAAGCATCCTCTGGATGAATGGGTTTTTGACAGAAGTATTTTACAGCTAGCTGCCATAGTATTTTGTCGTTCTTTAATCTAGCAATATCTAAAAATTGCTGTTCCGAACACCTGGCTTTAGCCTCATCAAAATACTGTAAAATTGGATGAATTACCTTTTCGGTTTCTTCGATGCTTTGGTCTAAGGTTGGCAACAGCTTATGTTGTGCTAACAATGCTTGCGTTTCAAGACAAACGGCGAGAAGTGAATTAGAGTTTATTCTGCTAGCAATTTCCCGTGCTTCCCGATCGCAAGCGTCTGCTCGGTCGGAATCTTCCCAAACCTCGCATCTTGCCAAATAGGTAAGGGCAAGTGCCTGATGGTACTCCATCTTGTATGTTTTGAAATTCTCCAGAGATTGTTGAAGATATTCTTTTGCACCTGTCATATTTGCCATAGCCAGATAGGTACGGCCTCTACTCCATACCACCCGGGAATAGCTGTTATGAACTTCTGGATGCGGCGAGGTGAAACAAGTAGCCGCTTCTTCATAAGATTCTAACGAACGCTTATATTGACCTCGACTATATTCAAGATCTCCTTGAATCATTAATCTCGCTCCGTTGAGGCCAATTGCTCCATTGACGCTATACTCTTGGTTATGTTTTTCGATTCGTTTCGCTGATTCTTGAATAAAATGTTCCGCTTTGTCTAGACGACCTTTCGATAAATTCAATCTGGCCAAATTGTTACAAGTTTTAATTTGTCCGTATAAGTCAGGGTCGCTCTTATTATTATCTCCTTCCTTTATCTTCAAGGACTCGATGTAAAGGCTTTCCGCTTCTGAAAAGTTACCTAGTATGGTATATATGTCTGCTAAATAATCCCGATCGCGAGCCAAGCCGTGGCGATCGCGAATCGCTTCCTTAAGCTTGATTGCCCGTTCTAGACTGACAATCGCTTCTTCAAATTTGCCCTGGAATTTTTGGCAAATCCCCAAACGAGACAAGGATTTCGACTGCCTATAGACATCTTTCAACTCCTCGAAGCTCTCCGCACTCTTTCCAAATAATTTCTCGGCTTTTGAGTAATTGCTTTGATGTCGCTCAATACTCCCTTTGCGATATAAGAGCCAAGCTAAACCCAAGCGATCGTCAATCCGATCCGCTAACTTTTCAGCAACGGTTGCAGCCTCTTCAGCTTCACGACGGTTCCCAATATCGTTATAGCAGCCAATCATTTTGCCTAACGTCCTGATTTGCATCGGAATATCGTCTCTCTGGACTGCCATGTCCAAAACAAAGTGCAAAGCTTGCAAAGCCGCTTCCGGATCTTCCCTCAGCGCGCGCATTTTTCCTACATAAAACAAGGCAACAGAAGCGCCGAGTGGATTAGGATTCTCTCCCTTAAATTCATCGGAAGCTTGCTGAAAAAGCTTTTCAGCGTCTTGATGACGAAACTGTTTCTCTAGCTTGCGGCCTTTTTCTAGCAACAGCCAGGGTTTACCCTTAACAACATTATCTGGAAGACTAAGAAGCCATGATGTTAATCCGAGTAATCGTTCTGAAGGAAGCCTTTCTTTTTCGTGGATGCGACTCACTAGCTCGTTGACCACTTGCGCTGCCTTTTCCTCATCTCGACTTTCCCGCCAGTGGTGATAGGATTCGAGATAAATAAAACGATCTAAGCTTTCTAACTGACCTTGAATTGCCAAATTCCAGTAATAAAGAGCAGCTTGTTTGTGCCTCCAGGTCAGCATTTCATCGGAAGACGGTTCTTGACGCCAAAACTCGGCAATTAAGGGATGCATCTGAAACCGATCTCCCTCCATTCGGGCTAGCAAGCGGTTGTGCAATAGGGAGTCTCCCACAGGCTCTGAAATATCCAAATACGACCACGCTGAACGTTGAACCGGAGTCCGAAACACCGATAGACGCATCAAAGCTTGTTGTTCCTCTTCATTCAGATGGACTTTAACATTTTCTAAGAGTCTTTTACTTAGCTCTTTTCCATACCGTTGGTCATACTCTACAAGACGATCCAGCACCGTTTTCATTGGTACCCCCAGTAAACGGCGATACTGGATAATCAGATTGATAGCTAACGGATGCCCTGATGTCTTTTCAAAAATTGCATCGATATCCGATGGCGAGCAGTAGCCTGTTTCTTGGCATTCTCGATCGATATATTCAACTGCTTCTGAGCGTTGAAATCCCTTAACTGGGAATTGTTTCACTTGCCCAGCCAGTAAGGGGCCTAACGATCTTTCTGGAGCATGGTCAATTAATATGATTTTATGGCAAGATTTTGTGGTGGTAAATCTACTAATTAGAGGAAGAAATTCTTGATGCTTAGCTCGCTGAAATCCATCTAGGAAAAAAGCATAGGGGCTTTCCCGTTGGGAGAGAAATTCCACTAATCTGTTGCTCTTGTCGATATTTTTAATTTTATCTTCCGCATAAGTGTTGTCAAAGCCATACTCCCGATTGTTCTTGAAAAAGTCGTTGACCTGTAAGAGTAGTTCATCCAAGGAAAAGCCTTCCTCTTTATCTTCTAGCCAACACACTTTGTACCTTCCATTGAATTGCTTTGCAAGTTGCGCTGCTAAATAAGTTTTTCCCACTCCCGATTCGCCCCACATTACTAGAACGCGGGATGCCTGAACTAAAGTTTCAAGCTGCTCCAATTCGCCCTGCCTTCCATAGAAGTCTTGATAATCTCGTGGATTGTAGGATGATGATATCGGTGGATCGGGGTTTTCCCTTGTTTTCGTGAGAGTAATTAACCCGCCCCAGTTTTTACACACTGGGCACTGACCCTGCTGTGCCGATTGCCGTTGGCTCTCGATATAACTCTCGATGTCATGCGCTAAACTATAATTCGTCACCAAACCATCCGCTTTCTGGGTCGGGTCAAGTGCCTGCAACAGCGCCCCACTCAGCACCCCATGTTCTCCGCTCCATTCTGGATGTGCTGGCTCGTCCGAGCGGGATGCGGTAATAAAAAAGCGATCGCGCGTTTCCCCGTTAATGCCCAGCTCTGCTTCTGCAAAATGGAACAATTCCCCGCCAAAACAGCAATCCAACCACACGATCTGCTGTCTCACCGGACTGTTTTCTAACAATTCCCGCAACCACTGCAGGGAAATCCCCAACCGTCCTTTTTCCTCAACTACATCACTGGTTGCCAAAAAAACCTCACTCCCGGATTCCCGTTTTCGCAACCCATGACCGGCAAAAAACAGCAGCGCCGTTTGCGGTGAATCTTCTTTTGGCGGATGAAACAACTGGGTAATGGCATTTTGTAAATGCTCTACAGTCCAGTTTTGGCGTGGATACCGTAGGCGCGGCTGTGGATCCACTTGCCACGCCCCCTCGCTCCATTTTTTCGGAAACCGTTCCACGTGGAAGTCTCCATGTTTTTCCAGCAGTCGTGCGATCGCTTCCGCATCCCCTGCCGGTGTGGTGAGATGCTTGGTCAGTTTCCTCTGCCTATCCTTCAAAAAAGGATAGCGATTAATCCCGATCGCTAACGCTTCTCGCTGCATGGCTATCATGCCCCCAACGCAGTACAATAAAATATTGATTTTCCCACTATAAACCACCTCTGTGTCCTATGACCACCTCTCTTAACAATAGTTTACTTTCCCTGTTACTGGCGCTGAATCGTCTGGAGGTGCCCCTCACTGAAGACGAAAGTACCGCTTTGGTCGATATCGGCGAACAACTGATGTACTCCCCCGACACTTGGGAGGATATCATCGAACCGGATCTAATGGCAATTCTGGAGGGCAATCCGGACTTGCGGTCATTATATCAAGAATTCCTCACAGACATTCAGGAGCGCAATGGCAACTTTCCGCCCAACCTGCTGCCAACTCAGGCGGAGTTAGGGCGCGAAATACCGAACTCTATCCATGAACCGACAGATTTTAGTCACTTTATCGATTTGGCAACGGAAGATAACCCCGAACTCGAACCGGATGTTAACAGTCAAGAAATTCTCAACGCGGCAATTCAGGTTTTATCTACTCCCAATCCCGTTCAAACTTCTAAAAAAATTAGCGGAATTCAGCGGGTTTGGCAATTTTTACAACAGCGGTTTTTTTGATGATATTACTGGCAATTAAAACCCGGTAATTATCGGGGGAGGGAGAGGCACACTAAGGCCAAAACTCTGGTTGTGCGTTCCCAACTCATGCTGCTAACGATAAACTAATTCCGAGGTCGCGGCACATGGAGGCAGAACCTCTGGTTATAGGTTTACAGGCATCTCCTAAGAACGAGAAACTCAAATTAACACCCAGCATCAAATGAATCAAATCGTTTACCCAACCCTGGATTTGTATTTGTACGACTTGCGCGATGGTTTAGGGCAAAACCAACAGGCGATCGCGCAAAATCAAGCCTATTTTAAAGCCAAACTACCCAACGACTTACACGCCCATCTGTTCAAACAAGACAGGGATTTTGAAGCCGAGTACGTTCCCTTACTCAAAAAAAAAGGTATCGCGCGATTTGTCGATAATTCACAAGAGTTAGAAGGATGTTACTATCCCGTGCGCCTCGGGGATACTTACGGGCTGTTGGTCAACACTTCAGTAAAAAATACCAGCCAACCTCATCCTCTCTTTTGCGTGAAAAAGCTGCAACGCTATCTCGCCGAAAAAATTCATCATCTTCCTCCCTCTCTCGGGCAAACCTGGATGATTTCTGCGGAATTGCCCCCGTCAGCGAAAAAAAGCCCGCAAGAAATTGCCAAAGCCTGTTATAATAACTTAATGCCCGATGGAAATTGGCAGCAGGACTGGTGCGGGGAAGGACGATTTCAGGGCGGCTATATCGTTGAACTGTGGCGTTACCAATTGCGACTGCAAGAGTTGGGGAAAAACTCGGAATCCGAATCACCGCCGAAGATTGAAGAAATTCAAGACAATCATCACGTGATTATCGCCATTTATCCCAATGCTGGAGCGGCAAAAGAAGCGGCGAGATATAATTTCCAAGAGTGGATGCGCTTGTTTAGCTATCGGGCAAAAATCATGTGGGCGTATGGTCAAAGTCGGTATTTAAAAGCCCAACTGCAACAAGATTTTGTCGCGATTCAAGGGCGTTTGGAAGAAATAGAAGCGGCGAGCAAAACAAGACCGAAGCTCTATCAAATTCAGGAGATGCTAGAAAAAGCTCAGGGGGTTCAATCGCGGTATGGCATTCATCTAAGCAATTTTTTGTATCAAATCCAGACACTGGAAGTGAATCTAGAAAATTACCAAAAGCGGCTGATTTCTCTGCGGGAAAAAGCGGAAGGGAACAAAGGCTTAGTTCTGTTACCCACTCGGTTGACTTCCCTGAAGGCGGCGAACGAGTTAGGATTTTTAGAAGGATTTCGGGAGAGGGTGGCACAAAAATACCTGCGACAACTGAAAAAGGATTATGAAAGTTTCGCGCCGGGGATGGAATTACTGGATGGGTTAATGAATGCGATCGCCTCGTTACGGGTGCTCGTAGAAACTGTGCAAGTACAGGGCGATCGCCACTTCCAAAACAAAGTTGCCATTTGGGGCATTGGACTGGCGGCGGGTTCAATTGCTGCCTCGATTTCCAGCCAATTTCCCATCGTAGTGGTGCCCACCGTAGCGGCGAATCAAGAAAACGATCCCAACGAGCATTTTTTAACTCCGTACTTGTTGGAACTCGGGGTAACAGAGCCTTGGTTAACCCCGACAATTGCCACGGGAATGACAATTTTGGCCGCAGTTATATTTGCGGTTCTGACTGCGATTATTATTCGGTTGTGCCAGGGGCGATCGCGCTAAACCAAAACCGGAAGTCCGCACAAAAAAAAGGTGGACAGTACCCACCTTTTTCCGATAATATCCTGGTTGCGGCGAGGGAAAATATAGCACTTTGGGTATGGGCGAGATGAACTGCCCCAATCCGGGGTGCTGCTTATTTTGCCGATTCACTGGAGGGAGGCGGGGCCTCGGGAGCGGCGTTCCCAGGCGGAGCCTAGGAACGAGTTAGTTAGAACGAGTTCGATTTATTTGGATGCCTTCTTCTTGCGCGCGCCTCCTACGGAATTGGCGTCAACGGCGACCCCGAGTTCCAGTTTTTCGCGCACTTCGGCGTCGATTTTTTGGCTCACTTCCGGATTATCGGACAGATATTGTACCACATTATCGCGGCCTTGTCCGATTTTATCGCCACGATAACTATACCAAGAGCCTTTACGCTGGATAACTTCGGTTTGTTCGGCGATATCTAACAAACAGCCCAGTTGAGAAATGCCTTTTCCGAACAAAATATCAAATTCAGCAATTCTAAATGGCGGGGCGACTTTATTCTTTGCCACCTTCCCTTTGACGCGGATGCCATATTGTTCCGTGCCTTTTTTCAGGGTTTGAATGCGGCGGATGTCCAGACGAACCGAAGCGTAGAACTTGAGGGCTTGTCCGCCGGAGGTGGTTTCCGGGGAACCGTAGACGACGCCAATTTTTTGCCGCAGTTGGTTGAGGAAAATGACGCTGCAGTTGGATTTGCCGATATTGCCGGTAATCTTGCGCAAGGCGTGGCTCATTAACCGCGCTTGCAAGCCGATGGTGGGGTTTCCCATCTGTCCTTCGATTTCCGCGCGAGGCACCAGTGCGGCTACGGAGTCGATGACGACTAAATCCACGGCGGAGGAACGAACCAGGCGATCGCAAATTTCTAGGGCAATTTCTCCCATATCCGGTTGAGAAACGAGCAAATTCTCGATATCCACCCCCAATTTCGCGGCATAGGTGGGGTCGAGGGCATGTTCGGCATCGATAAATGCGGCAATTCCGCCGGCTTTTTGCACTTCAGCGATCGCGTGGAGGGCGACAGTGGTTTTCCCGGAACTCTCAGGGCCGTAAATTTCCATCACCCGCCCCTTCGGGAAACCGCCACCGAGGGCTAAGTCTAACGTCAGTGCCCCGGTGGGTATGGTTTCAACTGTGGTGTTCGGGGAATCTCCGAGGCGCACGATCGCCCCTTTACCAAAATTTCGCTCGATTTGGTTTAGCGCTACGTTCAGCGCTTTTTGCTTTTGCTCGTTTTGCGCGATCGCGATAGCCATTTTTACCTCAAAGAGCTACGTCAGGGTCAGCAAGGATAGCTTATTCTAGTCTAACCCTTCCCCTCGATTCAACCTCCCTGTCGGTCTGCTAGCTCCTGCTGCGTAGCAACATTATCGAGCCAACGCGGGTTTCTCAGTTCCCGGGCAACCCCCCGGAATGGGGAACCACAGACCCAGAGAGGCGGTGGGCTTAACCGAAGGCGATCGCTTTTGCCCACCCACCCAAGTGCCAGAAATTGTGGATTAAATTAAACCCGCGCGATCGATTAATAACGCCACCACTACGGCAAAACCGGTAATGCCCAAGGCAACCAACGGATGCTGACCTTGACTGACGGCAAAAGAGGTGACAACACCGGCACCCAAAGCGGCAGTAACGGCGGCTGTTGCTAAATCGGTATTTGAATTTTTGTCGTACATATTTGCAATTGGGAATGAATTTTTTGAGTTGATATGTTACGGTAGCATGTTTATTTTTCTAGTCAAACCCAATTGCCCGATTTTGCAATTTTTATTTGAATTTTGTTAAATTTCTTAACATAAAATGCCTAAAAAGGCCCCAAGAGAAAAAAGCCCGCAGGTTGCAAGACTGGGGCTATGCGGTGTGTGGTGGGTTCCGCCCTACAGGCTACTTGTGGTGGATTCCACCCTACTGCGCTTGCGCGGGGGCGCTTCCCGAGGGAGTGGCCAAGGATTTAATTGATGCGCTCGGTATTACCGCCTTTGACCCAACCTTGTTGATTGCTGCCTTCCACGCGCACCTTTTCCCATTCCTTATCGGAGCTTTCTTCCAGGACGACCACTTCGCCCCGGAATTCGATCCCGCCGATAGAATTGGCATCATAGCTGGGGCGATCGCGCAGGATCAAGCCATCGGGCCAGGTGACGCGCGCGCGATAGGCTCCCGGTTCGAGCTTGTTTTCGCTAGACTGATTCCCTCCCGGGTTGCTCGCATTAGAGCCTTGGGATTGGCTGTCCTTATCCGCCGAAGTGGTTGCCGTTACCGGGGGTTTATCGTTAGAAAACGTGGGTCTGGCTGGCAGTGCCGTTAACTTGGTAACAAAATACAAGGTAGCGGCGACCCCGCCCCCTGCCAGGATCGCCAGTGCCAAGATAAAACCGAGCAGGAACTTAAATATACCCGCAATACTCATAGCTACTTGTTTAAGATTCAGGCTGTTGCAGTTGACGTTGCATCCGACTACTTAATGTACTGTATCGCGAAGCCAGACGAGCTTTCCCGGCGGCTGCCCAATCTTTCAACAACTGAATTTGTTCTTGGGCGGTACGAGCCAGGGGAACGATTTGACTGGCTGCCTCTAAAATATCATCAGTGGTGAAATCGCGATTTTGACTAAACCCAATATGCATCGCTTCGATCAGCGCTTGTTCGATTTCCGCCCCTGAGAAATCGGGGGTTTCATAAGCGAGGCGATCGATATCATAGTTTTTCAAATTGTGAGGACGCAATCGGGAGAGATGGACGGTAAAGATGGCCGAGCGTTCTTTTTGGTTGGGCAATCCGACGAAGAAGATTTCATCAAATCGACCTTTGCGTAACATTTCCGGGGGCAAAGCTTGGATGTTGTTAGCGGTGGCGACGACAAACACGGGGGAGGTTTTTTCTGCCAACCAAGTGATAAAGGTGCCGAAGACGCGGCTGGTGGTACCTCCGTCGCCTTTGCTATCGAAGCCGGAAAATGCCTTATCGATTTCGTCGATCCAGAGGACGCAGGGGGCTAAAGCTTCTGCCACCTGAATCATCTGACGAGTGCGAGATTCCGATTCTCCCACCAAGCCCCCAAACAGGCGTCCCACATCGAGACGCAGGAGGGGGAGGTGCCAGTGGTGGGAAATGGCTTTAGCGGTTAAGGATTTGCCGGTGCCTTGGATGCCGACTAACAGCAGTCCGCGCGGATGGGGCAAGCCGTATTGGCGGGCGCGTTCGGAGAAAGACCCGCCTCGGCGCAGGAGCCAATCTTTGAGGTTGTCTAAGCCGCCGATATCGGAAATTTTTTCGTGAGTGGGGTAGAAGTCGAGGATTTGGGTTTGGCGGATGATGGTGCGTTTTTCTTCCAGGATGAGTTCCACATCATCGGGTTCGAGTTGTCCGTGAGTGGCGATCGCTTTGGCGAGGACTTTGCGAATCCGTTCCAGGGAAAGTCCTTGGCAAGAGCGGACGATTTCATCGAGGAATTTGTTGTCTGGGGTTTGCCCGATTGCCGAGAGGAGGCGTTCGACTTCGGCTTTAATTTCTGCCCCATTGGGTAAGGGAAATTCCAATACGCTCAGCACTTCGGTGAGGTCCTCTGGAATCGCCAGTTGAGGGGAAATGATGACTAGATTTTTGGGTTGGGATTTGAGCGTACGCGCCAGATTGCGAAGTTTGCGCGATACGGAAATATCCTCGAGGAAGCGATGAAAGTCGCGCAGGATGAAGATAGCGGGGGCGCTGGCGGGTAATTTTTCCACCAGTTCCAAGGCTTGTAGGGGATTGCGACGGGCGAACCCGGCGTCATTGGGGTTGCCTTGGTAGCCATCGACAAAATCCCAGATATAGACCCCTCGGTTGCCCAAATCCCTGGCAAGATGCGCGATCGCAGTTTCGAGGCGCTCTTCTTCTCGGGTGGAAACGTAGATGATGGGATAGCGCGCTCGCACGAGCAGTTCGAAATCTTCTCGGAAAGTCATAGGGCTTTAGGTGTGGTCCGATATTTTGATGATTTTGGATTAATTTAACCGCTCAATTCCCCCATCCAAAATCTGCTAGCTAGACAGTTGGTTTTTCAGTTGTTCGAGTGCAGCCCAACGGCGGTCGATGGCAGGTTGAGACCCCCCGGCATTGTCAGGGGTTGGCTCGATCCCCGAACAGGCGCGATCGCACAACTGCCGAGACGGAATTTCCAGACATAGCTGTTGGTAAAGCCATTCTTGCGGGTCGAAATAGCCGTAAGGGGAAAGGCTTTCCACTAACTCTTCCAAGGGGGTTTCTCGTTCCAACGGGCCGTCATCGGGGCGATCGGCTTCCTCGTCAAGCCAAATAATTTCCGACGCTTTGATTTTGAGCCGGTGATTGTACTGTTGCAGGCACCGATAGCAGGTCAAGGTGATGATGGTTTCCGCTTCGGCTGAGACTTCCAGATAGTTACCGCGATGGGCGACGCTCAGACGACCTCGAACCGGAGTCAGGGTGTCTAGCTCCGGGATCGTCTGTTGAAAGGCGATCGTTTCGGTTCGTTCCGGTGCCTTGGTTAATTGAGGGATGTAAATTTCCTCGAGCATAGTTCTAAAGCCTCCTGGTTTCAAGCACTCAGCACACAGCACCCCAGCCTTGCGATCGGCGGGTTCGAGCGCTACCCCCTGCTGCGGGTTGTCTGGATCCGGTGGTTCCCTAGCCTGCATCCGATGCCCCGGGCTGGATTCACCGACGACGCACGACGAGACGTCGATTTGGTTCTTGTCCCCGACTGTAGGTTTCTAAATCCTCATATTCCTTCAAGAAGGTATGAACCTGACGGCGCTCTGCAGAGGAGAGCGATTTCATTTCAAACTCTTCCCCGCTTTCGCGCACCGATCGCACCGCTTCTTCTGCCATTGCTTTCAATTGGGCTTCTCGGCGCACCCGGTACCCATCTAATTCGATGGTGTACGCCGCTTGAGAATCGCTCGGCTGGCGGAGGTTGAGTATGGCGTTGGCTAGATACTGAATCGCATCGAGCGCTGAACCGGAAGGTCCGATGAGGATTTCGAGTTGTTCGGGTCTCAGGTTGTCCGGCTCAATGGTCAACCAATAGCAGTCCGTTTGTTTTTCGGCGCTGACCGATCCGGAAATGCGAGCTAAATGCAGCAGTTCTTCGACCCACTGCTGCCCTCGCTCCATTAAATTCTCATGTGGCAATCCCATTAGACTTTTTTCTTACTCCGTCCGGGTTCAAAGGGAAGTGCATCCCGTCCTTTCCCACTGCTTTTTGCGGCTTCTTTTTCCTGCGCTTCTACCACTTTCTGGAGATTTTCCGGTAAGGGTTCGCGGGAGAGAATGAAGGTCTGCAAGGTCTGAAACACGTTGGCAATCACCATGTACATCAGTACCCCTGCCGGCAGTGGAAAGAACAAAAACATCCCTGAAAATAGCACTGGGGTCAGTTTGTTGATGGTGGACTGCTGCGGGTTATCGCTGGCACTCGGCCCACTTTGACCGGAGAGCAGTTGGTTGACGTACAAGCTGATGCCAAAGAACAGTACCATGCCTACAATATCCCAATGGATATTTCCTTCGGGATCTACGGCACCCACTCGTCCCAGGGCTTCAATAAACAAAAATCCTTTATTGGCTGCCAGTCCCGGAATTTTCCCTTCAATGGTCACTTGACCGGGTTGCAGGGCTTCTAGGGTTCCGTCTTCATTCACCCTCACCCGATCTTCCCCTTTGGTGACTTCCCACTGGGGCACTACCTCGGTATTGTCATAGTCGGAGATCAGTTGGGATAAGGGTTTGCCTTCCACGGTCTGAAATTCTACTTTGGTTTTTTCGCCGACGCTCAGTTTATTCCCGCCGGGAAGCAGGGCAACTAAGGGAACGTGAACTCCATCGGTGATGTAAATATTCTTCGGTTCGGTGGCAAAGGCTTGCGGGACGATCCGTTCCATCTGTTCTTGCGGAAAGATGTCCAGGTTAATGCTGTAGCTGATGTCGGCAAACGGCGATCCCCGCAAGGTGGCGAATAAGGCAAACAGTACCGGCATCTGTACCAATATGGGCAAGCACCCGGATAGGGGATTGCCAAATTCTTTGTAAACCTTGCTCATTTCTTCCTGCTGTTTGGCAGGATCGTCTTTATAGCGTTCTTGTACTTCTTTGACCCGCTTTTGCATCACGGGTTGGGCGACTTTCATTCGTCGCATACTGCGAATTGAGCCTGCACTCAGGGGATAGAGGGCAAAGCGAATTACTAACGTCAGCGCTACGATCGCTAAACCGTAACTCGGCACGATCCCGTAGAAAAAATCCAGGATCGGCAGCATAACGTTGTTGGAAAGAAATCCGACTCCAAAGTCCATTCGTTTTATGTCAACCTGTGCGTGCTGAGATGTTGTGTTTACGTAGTTAAATACTAACTATCTTTCCCAATGTTGTGTCCGCCTCCCAACTGTGGGGGCACCATCGGGTTGGGTTTGCATGTTGTGGTCTGGCGCTTCGCGCGGCAACGCGCTTGTCACCCCCTAACGAGTGCCGATTGTCCCGCTGGCTTGTTTGGCTCTCGATGACAATTTGTCCTCGATATAGGCATAAAGGTCGCGAAATTTCGGCAAGGCTCGCATTTCTAGTCGCGACCCGTTTTTTAGGGTGACGACCATATCTCCCCACAGTCCCAAACCTCGCGGTACGCTGGTTATTTTGCTGATTTCGGAGTACACGATGTCGGTGCGATCGCGCCCCATCCATCCGCCAATTACTGTAATTCGCCGATTGGTGATCCGGTAGCGCAACCACAGCGCCCGCACGATCGCTCCCACGGTTAGGGGAATGCAAATCACCGTGAATCCTAACAAAATATTTACGATTAAGTCCCCGATGTGGGGTCCGCCTTCATAATAAATCTCTTCTCGAATCGCCATTGAGAACCTCTGCTTTTGCCAACAACTGCTCTAATTCTTGCAGAAGTTGGCGATAATTGCACTCCACTGCGGCGGGACGCACGATAAATACTAAGTCCCACCCGGCTTCGATTCGGGGCAGCAGCTCTCTCAATCCGGCCCGGATCCGCCGCTTGATTCGATTGCGGATTACCGCTCTCTTGCTGACTTTCTGAGCGATCGCGATCCCAATGCGAGTGGGTTGATAAAATTCCTTCCCTTCTGCCTCCGCTTGCGATCGCTCCCCCGATTTCGCTACTTGCGAATTTTCTTCGCGCCGTCTCCCTCTCAAAATTAAATGACTGGTTTTTCTGGTGATTCCAGTCCGGTAGACGACTTTAAACTCTTTCGGGTGCTTTAAGCGATTTTTTTGGGGCAACACGGTGCTTTTTTCGGCAACTCTATCAACCCAGTCCCACTGGTTTGGCTCGCAATTTCTCGTCTCATCGCTGCATCAGAACTCCCCGCTGCGATCGCTTTGGCTTCCCGCTGGCGGTTCGTTCTTTTTGGGCCACTGACGGGCGATCGCCGCGCTACTAGACGGCTAACCGATGGCGTCCCTTGCTGCGGCGCGCTTTAATCACTCTCCGGCCATTTTTCGTTCTCATGCGTTTCCTAAAACCGGATACTCTCTTTCTTTTGCGGCTGGTGCCATGCAGGGTGCGCTGTGTCATAGCAATTACTCCTGACTTGCTACTCTAATGTCTAAAAAAAAGTCACAAATTCTGATTGTATCATTCAATGTTAAAAAATTCCAGTTCGGATGCAACCATCCAAACTGGAACCTCTGCTCCCCTTTGACTCCTCCCCCGGGGCCACGCTCATCCGGGGCGCTGGGTTTCACCCCTCACTGACCTCTAGTCGATATTGAGAACCCAGGTCCCTAGGTAAAGGGGTAGGGGCGGACCTCCACGGGTGACGACTTTGCAGTTAAAGTAAAACATTCCCCCTCGCCGAGGATTCTCTACGTCGTCTAAGACGATTTCAATCTCGTTATCCGCCGCAATCGGTTCGACGGGATAAATCGATATGAAGCGATTTTCTCGATCCCAGAAGACTTCTTGCACGGCGATCGTCTCGTCGTTGACTTTCACTTCGATCTGCTCTTCATCAAATTCCCCTCGATAGTTCTCCGGATACTCGATTTTCAGTTCGAGAATCGCTACATCCACTTTATCTTTGGGGATTTTCAACCAATAGGTATCTCTTCTATTTTCTCGCCCATTGTCCAAACAGTATTTCAGCTCATTGTCGCGCCCGGGTCCTCCAAAAATCGTTAACCCGGAACACTGTAGCGCCTCGCTTGGTTGGGGCATCCCCGTCAGGAGCAACCCCGTAACCGCTAAAGCAGAAAACATCCGTCGCAAAGCACAACCCGCAGACATCATAAAACTCAATCCCTCATTTACCAGCTAATTTTGGCCGAGCGGTAGATTTTTTGGCCGCCGCCGCTATTATTGGCCGCCGCCTCCCCTGTGTGAACGCCTGAGACCAGCGAAAACAGGATATTAGGTTAATATACCCGATTTCTCGCTCGTCTGCATGCCAATTCTGCTAGACCCTTTCTGCTTTTCTCCGGTTCCATCCGGGGCACTCCTGGTCCCCCATCTGTGGCAATTGCTTTCTCCCCCGCGATCGCTCCCCACCCGCTCGGGGTTATTTTTTCTCAATCCTAAATTGACAACTAGAGATATTTGTGGGATGGCAAAGGCTCCATCCCCTTTCACCCGCGCCTGGGCAAGCAAGCCGAGGGCAATTGGGAGATTGCATTATGTATAGCGCTCTATATGCAGTAGCGACAATGTGCGAGCTATCATTCAGTGCGCGAGAGAATTTATACATAAACCCTTGTAGCGACGCGATAAATCGCGTCGCTACAAGGAACTTGTGCCAAATAGTGAGGCTACAAAGAAATTCCCGGCCAAGCGGCGATCGCCTCGGTGGATTGCACGATATTCATTCCCGCATCAGCAAAACGCTGAAACGCCGCATCCGCTGCCTCGGTGAAGTCTACCACATCGGGAACCACCACGGGAGAGGTACAATCGGACAACAAATAGATTTTCCGGGCTAAACTTGGGTCTCGTTCCTGAATATCCGTCAGCAAATCCTCGATTGTCCAAGCGACGCAGTGACTCTTCGCTTGACCGGCAATAATCACCGCATCAAACGCCAACAACTGGTCAATTAAGGGGGTATTTTTTTGCGCGATCGCCCGACCTTCATGGTCTTCCAACACTTCCGGACGCAACACCGAATAATTTTCCGTCAGGGGATTACCGCCTTTGACTTCAAACTGGGTTTGACTGTGACGAACGTGGTTGTGGAAAAACATCGCCTCTTCCAGTGCAGAAACCAGGGCGTGACTAATACCCCCGAGAATTGCATGATAGGGCCACACCGTGAGCGGATACTTACTATCGAGATTCAAAGTTTTAACGTAGTGGTGGGCGTATTTTTGCAGCCAGACCTCGTTCCCGCCCGCAATGCTGTGCGCCACCGCTGGATTGACTTTCCACTTACCTTGTTCCACATCTTCGATAGAAATTTGCGTCAGGGGCGGCGGATTGTTTCCTTCCTTATCGATCCAAAAAAACGGATGAAAGATTTGCATGGCGGTGTGGGTATCCATCGTAGGCGCGATCGCGGTAATCCTCCCTAAATTCCGATAAATAAACTCGCACAACCGCAGGTTATCATCCACTGCACCGGTGCCACTGCGTCCCGCGACAAATAATTCAAAATCCGGAATGCAGAAGGTATTCTGCACGTCAATTGCCAATAAGCAAATGCGGGTTTTGTCCGTAGCTGCGGGGGCAATATCGTGCTGTTTTGCCCACTTTTTCGCCCCTGCAGCACGCTCTAAATAGGGTACGCGCCAAACTTCTCCCACCTTTTTGGCATCGAAGTGTTCGGGAATTGGCAGTTGGGTTGCTTGGGTCATTCTTGTTCTCCTTTAATGAATTTGGTCATCGAGAATTGACGGGGGATTGATATTCGCCCACTCATCGGTAATGTTGATTTGAAGCCCGAGAATTTCTGGGGGTTAGCCAATCCACCCACTTGGCAAATCATGGACAGTGGGCATCCCTTACCGATTCGGTGTCGGGAAAGTCTGTGATGTTTTCTATTTTGCCATTTTGTTGCTGAATTGACAGGATGCCTTTATTCCCAGGTTGCGGGATGTGAGAGATACCCAGAGTGGGGAAAGCGCCAGAAGCGGCGATCGCGGTCTTGGTTGGCGAAAGCTAATCTGGGGGAATGGTTTGGGGGGTGAGGGGATAAAATTGCAGAAGCGATTGGCAAACTGGTGGGGGAAAATGCCGCCCTTGGCGATCGCAGGTTAACGTTTGCGGCGCGCAACCGTGGCACTGGGACTCTCGGAGGGACTAGGGGGAAATTATACTTTCTCGATAGAAAAGAATCAATGGGAGGCTTTCGAGACGAGGGTCTATTTTCCCATGAGTTTATGCTGAGTCGCGATCGCCGATGGTGTATGACATATTGTCAATTCTTTTTTTGAGAAAAGAAGCGATCGCGAACCAGAAGCCTGCTTCTGGTTCCCGCTCGATCGATTTTTCTCAACTTTTGCTATTTTAGCAATAAGGGGTTACACCCCCTTTGACAAACGTGCATCTGTATGTATTGGAAGCCGGAGCGGAGAAATCCGGTGACTTGCTGGCACGAAAAGGAAAACGAATGTGAACGTAAAAATCCTCGCGATCTCGGCACTGCTGCTCACCTTCTGTTCTGGTTGTTGGGCAAATCAAGGACACGTTAGACGGTTGCTGGAAACGAAACAATGTCAGGGGTGCAATTTAGTGGGTGCGAATCTGAGGGAGCAAGTTTTAGGGGGTGCCAACCTCAGAGGATCCAATCTCGATCGAGTGGATCTAACCCTGTCTAATCTGTTTTATGCGGATCTCAACGCCGCCTCCTTGGTGAAAGCTCGTATCAGAGGAGCGGATTTGAGAGCGGCGAATTTAAAAGGTGCAAAGCTCAACAATGCGGATCTCAGCAGTGCCGATCTCAGTAGTGCAGATTTAAGGAATGCCGATCTCAGAGGTGCTTCTCTGGAAAATGCGGATTTATCCAATGCAAATTTATTGAATGCCCAGTTAGATGGTGCGTTTCTCAAGGGTGCGAATCTGGCAAACGCTCAAATCGAAGGTGCAGTGGGATTGGTGGTGGAAAACTTGCCCCCCGATCGCCAACCGCAGCAGTGAGCAGTCTCGAATCCATCGGCATTGTAAATCAGTAGGGGTAGGGTGGGCGGTGCCCACCCTATCTCCTGTAGAGAGGCAGATTTATCGCCTCTGGGACTTTTGGGGAGGCGATCGCTGGCTTATCCCTTGCCAGAGCGTCAACAACCCCTGGGCAAGGAGCGATAGTGGCGCTAACCGCCCAGTCAGTTTACATCTAAATATCATAATATGAAAAAGATATAGTTCTCATCCCCCTGCTCATGCCTGCCAAAAATTTTCTGACCCCTACTCAAAAAAAACGGCTGCAAAAAGCCATTCGACAGAGCGAGTGCCCGCGATTTCGCGAACATGCCTTAATTTTGTTATTACAGAACGACGGCAAGACCTACGAAGAAATCGCCGATTTTCTCGGATGTTCCTACAGAACCGTTGCCTATTGGTGCGTACATGGCGACCCCGACAATCTAGACAGCCTCAAAGATCGAAGAGAACGGGGGAACTATCGCAAAGCCTCAGATGCCTATATTAAATTATTGCTCGAAGTGGTCAAACAACCGCCGAGGCAACTGGGATATGACTTTGACCTGTGGACCAGTCAGCGATTAGCCGAACATATGACGCAAGAAACCGGGATTCACCTGAGTGGGACGCAACTGATTCGGATTTTGAGAAAGCACAAAGTCCGCTTACCGATGAGCCGGGTATAAGTTAGCGCTGAAATAATCCTGGATGGAAAGAAAAAAGCGATAACCGCTCAAACGCTCAGGCGGATTCTCCCATGACGGGAAATCGAGCTTCGCGAATCTGCCCCCAATTCCGTCTCAGGTACAACCTGCAAGTTAGATGTATTTATAACCTGGAAAAACAATTTGCCGCTTCGGGAAATCTTCACCGATCGCATCGGTGAGACGATCGCGCCCGGTTGTTATCTGTGACGCCACTGCCTCGCGGCGTTCGGATGTCACTGCACTGCCGGAACACCCTGCGACAAATGGCTTAGGGAAAATTAAGCCATTTGGCTGATGCCGAGAAGCGATCGCGCCACTGATAATGAAAGTAACGATCACCCTGAATTTGTTCGACACCCTGAGTGTTGCACCGCCCCCCCAGCCCTAGGGGGGTTTTTCATTTCTGGGTTCTCCCGCCCGCTCTAACCCTTCAAAAAAAGAGCCTCCAGCCTTCGGCTGGAGGATCTTTTTTCTTGCATCTACTCGTGCTAATGTCAAATTTTGACCGTTCTGTGAGTAGAAAATACACCCTGATGGCAGGGATGAAGGGTGACAGAGGTTTTCCCCTTGCATCCATCCACTTTTATTAGAGATACATCATCTGGCGAAATTTGACAAGATGAACCTTCCCCCCTAGGGGTCTCACCCCCATATCGGCGGGGGTGATGGAGGCGATCGCAAATTACACCGATAGGGCAGGTGCAGAATTGACTGGGGCAACATCGGCCAAATCCAAGATTTCCGGAATCAGGTCTTCCCGACGAACTGCCATCATGTGGACGCCATCACAGAGCGATCGCGCCATTTTTACCTGTTCTGCGGCGATCGCCACCCCTTCGCGCAAGGGATCTTTTGCCTTGGCCAAACGCTCGATAATATACTCCGGAATATCCACTCCCGGCACGCAGCGATTGATAAAT
This sequence comes from Phormidium sp. CCY1219, assembly GCF_055795085.1. NCBI lineage: Bacteria > Bacillati > Cyanobacteriota > Cyanophyceae > Oscillatoriales > Oscillatoriaceae > Phormidium > Phormidium sp. CCY1219. Next base: position 24,658 of record NZ_JAYFEQ010000407.1, read on the forward strand.
TGAGCATTTTTTGCAGATTTGAGCAGAAAAATCCCCGCTAAAACTGGCTTATTACACCCTACAGCCACTTGACTCATAAACTTGTCGAGTTTATCAAAATCGCAAATAAGCTGACTTTGGAAAAATTGAGCGCCTGCTTCGAGTTTTTTCTCAAACCGACGCTGTAAGCCGGACCAACTCTTAAGCTGGGGATCCACAGCAGCGCCTACAAACAAATTCGTGGCGCGATCGGGTAGGGGTTTATCGTTGGCATCAATCCCCCGATTGAGCTTGTCAATCAGCTTGAGCAAACGAACCGATTCTAATTCAAAAACGGATTTGCAATGAGGGTGATCGCCGGCTTTCACCGGGTCGCCGGTTAAGGCGAGGATATTCTGAATTCCCAGGGCATGTGCGCCCATCAAGTCCGCTTGCAGACCGATGCCGTTGCGATCGCGACAAGCCACTTGGCAAATCGGTTCGATGCCGCGTTGCAGCAATATCGTGGACGCGGCGAGGGAAGACATCCGCACCACCGCCCGGGATCCATCGGTGACGTTCACCGCATGAACGCGATTTTTTAGACCCTCGGCCATCTTTATCATGTGGGTCGGATCGCTTCCCTTGGGAGGCATCACCTCGGCGGTAATCAAAAATTCACCCGCTTTGGCAGCACTTCGGAAGCGAGAGTATGTCTGGGGCTGTTGTGCAATCATAAAATCCGATTTGTTGTTAACGCTTTACTGGGGACTGGGAAAGGGAAAGACGATAAACTACGAACGGTTTCGCAAAAATTAAGCGAAAATTTTCCTTAATTCACTGACTGAATCGTTCGGCGATCGCCCTGGGTTTTCCATTGTCCCGGGTTTGCTTTTTCCGGTCGTCGGTTAAACGGGCATGGAATAACCCAGGGCAGTTTTCACCCGATGCAAGGTTTGATTGGCAATTTCTTCTGCCTTTTCTCTGCCCGATCGCAAAACCGATTCTAAATAAGCTCTATCCTCCATTACCGATTTGTATTTTTCCTGAATCGGTTTGAGGGCTTCGATGGTGGTTTCAGTCAGTAAGGGTTTAAATTGACCCCAACCCATATTTTCACATTCATTGGCCACCTCTTGTTTGGTTTTACCCGAGAGCAACATGTAAAGGGTTAGTAAATTATGGCACTCGGGTCGTTCTGGATCGTCAAAGGTCAATCCGCGAATCGGATCGGTTTTCGATCGCTTGATTTTTTTGGCGATCGTATCTGGCGGATCGAGCAAATTAATCCGACTCAGTTCTGATGGATCCGATTTGGACATTTTCTTGGTGCCATCGCTCAAACTCATCACCCGCGCTCCTTCTTTGCGAATCATGGGTTCGGGCAATTTCAGCACCGGATTCTCTTCTTTGCCAAATTGGTGATTGATCCGAACCGCAATATCGCGGGTTAATTCTAAATGCTGCTTTTGGTCCTCGCCCACCGGCACCTTATCGGCATCGTAAAGTAAAATATCCGCCGCCATCAACACCGGATAATCGAGCAACCCCACGTTGACGTTTTCCCCTTGGCGCACCGCTTTTTCTTTAAACTGGATCATGTCTTCAAGCCAGTTGAGCGGCGTGATGCAGTTGAGCAACCAGGTGAGTTCCGAATGCGCCGAAATGTGGGACTGCACGAAAATCGTCGCATGTTGCAGGTCGATTCCACAGGCTAAATAAAGGGCCGCAATGGTGTAGGTGTCTTGCGCCAGAGTTGCTGGGTTATGCGGGACGGTAATCGCATGTAAGTCTACCACACAGAAGAAATTTTCATACTGACTCTGCGCTTCTACCCAGTTGCGAATCGCACCCAGATAGTTTCCCAAGTGCAGATTCCCCGTGGGTTGAACGCCGGATAAAATTCGCTGCTTGCTCATCGCTTGCTCTACTAATCCCCCTGCTAAAACAATGGAAGGCGCGGTTTGAGGTAGTCCTTCCTTTATGAATATTGTTGAATTTTTTTGACAAAATTTCAAATTATCTTAACAAATCTGGGGACGGTTGTTAATTATTCTGGGATGATTATTCCGGTTCGCCTACACCCGAACCGCCCGTCGCCCCTGCATGTCAGCACCCCTGTACCCCGTCACCCCTGCACCCGGTCACCCCCTTTTTTTTTCCGGGGCTGTCGGAATAAATTACCCGGGTGGGAATACTTTAGTGTATCAGGTAGGGGGTCTGAATTGGCGGGCATTTCCTGGCGCTGACCCAGGAGCGATGCGATCGCCCCTCCCCAGTAGACCCCCCCCTTAACCCAATGTCTCCCCAGGGGAGCATACTGGAGGTGGTTGTGGAAAAACTCTCGCGGGTGCCGAATACGGCAGAAGTTGACATGCACGATGTCATTGACACCACGCTTTTATTTCGCGAGGTGCAGCAATTTCGTCAGCTTTGGATTTGGGGGGTGCTTGCCTGTAGTTCCCTCAGTGCCCTCTATGCAGCGCTGATGCCCTTTTTTTTAAAAGACTCTTGGTCAGAAAATGTGGTTGTTAATATCATTTTAATCGGATTTGGCCTGATTTTTGGCATCTTTTTTCCGATTCTGTTCTATACGACAAAATTAGTCACCGAAGTGCGGAGCGATGGCTTGTATTTGAGCTTTTATCCCCTGTTGTTTCATCGGATAAAAATTCCCTTTGAAACTGTGGTCAACTGTGAAGTGACCACCTATCACCCCCTGCGCGATTACGGCGGTTGGGGCATTCGCTATGGTTCCAATGCAAAAGCTTTCAATGTTAGCGGCGATCGCGGCGTGCTTTTAGAACTGACCAATGGCGATCGCATTTTAATCGGTTCCCATCAACCCGAACAACTCGCCAGTCTCCTCAAATTAGCCCGATAATGGGGGTTGTCATTGACCAATGACCAATGACCAATGACCAATGACTATTGACCAATGACCAATGACCAATGACCAATGACTATTGACCAATGACCAATGACCAACAAATGAAATTTATCGGCATTGATTTGGGGTGGAGTTCGGGGGCGAGTGGGTTGTGTTGTTTGGAATGGGAAAGGGAGGGATTGAGACTCTTAGATTTAGGTAGAGAAACGGAGATGGAGGAGATATTAAAATGGGTGGATAGAATGGTGCCCGAAGGGGAAGCGGGGATGGTGGCGGTAGATGCGCCGACGATTATTCCGAATGCCACGGGAATGAGAGTAGCGGATAAGCTAACCCATAAATACTTTGGGCGATATCATGCGGGGTGTTATCCGGCATCTTTGCAGAGTAAATTTGCCCAGAGGACGGTAGGGTTAGGGAAGAGTTTAGAGGCGAGGGGGTTTGCCCATGGGGCAGAAATGGTGCCGAAAAAGCGCGATCGCTATCAAATCGAAGTATTTCCTCACCCGGCGACGATTAACTTATTCAAGTTAGAGCGAATTTTAAAATATAAAAAAGGAAAGTTAGCCCAGCGGCGCTTAGAGTTGATGAAACTGCGGCAATATATGGTAGAGATATTGCCCGGGTTGTCACCGAGTTTGGGTTTAAGTGAAGGGTTTTGGATTTGCGGTGACTCGTCAGAGGTATTTAACGGCAAAGTGAAGGGGTATTCGGGGAAAGAGTTAAAAGCGGTAGAAGACCAGTTAGATGCGCTGCTGTGTGCCTATATTGGGGCGTACTGGTGGTATTGGGGGAGCGATCGCAACCAAGTATTGGGCGATCGCTCCATCGGTTATATCGTCATTCCCATCGCGCAGATGGAGACAGGGCAGAATGGTAACGGTTAAGGATGACAGTGGGAACCCAACCGAGTCCCACTAGATTCCCCACCATTGCCCAAGCGGTTTCTATTCATTCGCCCAGAGGATCTGGAGACCCGGTTGGAAAGGACTGCTCAGATAGGGGTGTTTTGGCAATACCCGCAGAGACAGACCTTGCAAACCGGAAGAAGTATAGGTGATGTTGGCGGTGTAGATGCTGTCGTTATTGGCATCCATCCCTTGGAGATCCATCACCACCGGGACGCCATTGATAATATTGCCATCGGCATCCATCGGTCCTTGATAGAGTTGGACTTCGAGATCTGAGGGTTGCAAGCCGGCGAGGTGAATGCGAGCTTTTACCGCAATATTTTCATTCACCTTGACATCATCTGCCTTAGAGATATCCACATCGAGAATCTTGATATCGTACCAATGTTCGTACAAGTATTCTTTCCAGTGGGCTAATTCCTTGGCCGGTTTGTAGTTATCGGCATGCATGGCATAGAAGCGATCGCTCGCCGGGAAATAGGCGCGCGTGGCATATTCGCTGACCATCCGCGCCGTATTAAAGCGGGGACAATTTAGGCGGATCGCGTCTTTTGTTTTCGCCACCCACTTGTGCGGAATCCCTTCCTCGTCGCGATCGTAGAACAGCGGGATCACTTCTTTTTCCAGCAAATCGTACAAGGCATTGGCTTCCACATCATCTTGATAGTTCGGGTCGTCGTAGAATTCGCCATGCCCGATGGGCCAACCGGTGCGAACGTAATCCGCTTCATCCCACCATCCATCGAGAATGCTCAAATTCAGCAATCCGTTCATTGCCGCTTTCATGCCACTGGTACCGGAGGCTTCCCGGGGACGACGGGGAGTATTCAGCCACACATCGCAACCGGAGACCATCATCCGCGCCACATTAATATCGTAGTCGGGAATGAACACCACATGTTTTTCGCACCCTTGTTCGCGAATGAAATGGGTGATGTGACGGATCATTTCTTTTCCGGGAATGTCGTGGGGGTGGGCTTTGCCGGCGATGACAAACTGCACCATCGGTTTAGTGCCCCCCAATTTAGCACCGGGAATGCGACTGTTATCGAGACCCTGTAAAATCCGCTTGATGCGTTCGATGTCGCGCAGGAACAAGGTTGCCCGTTTGTAGGTTGCAAAGCGACGGGCAAAGCCGATGGTCAGCACGGTGGGATCGAGGACTTCCTGAGCAGCGGCGAGTTCGCTCAAAGAGGCGGCCCGTTCGCGCAGGTATTTTTGCAGGCGTTCTCGCACGAAAACCACTAATTCGGAACGGCAAATTTCCTGATTGCGCCAGAGTTCGTGATCGGGAATCGCATAAACCCGCTCCCACAAGGGATTGTCCTCGGGACTGGTGGACCATTTCGGGCCGAGATAGCGATCGTAGAGTTCTTGGGTAAATTTTGCCACGCAACTGCGAGCGTGGACGCCGTTGGTAATCGAGGTAATCGGCACTTCCGAGGGGGGTAAGGCGGGCCAGAGGTTTTTGAACAGGACCCGGGAGACTTCCCCATGCAGCTTGGCGACGCCATTGACGAAACTGGCCATTTTGATGGCTAGGGTGGCCATGCTAAAGGGGGATTCGAGATCCCCGGTGTTTTCCCGACCCAGGGCGAGAAATTCTTCTCGACTCAAGCCGAAAATTTCGGCATAGTGCCCGAGATAGTACATCACCTTGTCGTAGGGGAATAAGTCGAAGCCGGCGGCAACCGGGGTGTGGGTGGTGAAAACGTTGCTGGCGGCGACCACTTCTTTGGCTTCTAGGAAGCTCAGACCCCGGTCTTGAATTAATTCCCGCATGCGTTCTAGGGCGAGGAAGGCGGAGTGCCCTTCGTTCATGTGGTAAGCGGTGGGTTCGTAGCCGAGGGCTTTGAGCATCCGCATCCCGCCAACCCCGAGCATGATTTCTTGGTGAATCCGCATGTCGATGTCGCCGCCATAGAGTTTGTCGGTGATATCGTGGTCGTAGGGATTGTTGGGTTCGATGTTGGTGTCGAGCATGTACAGGGGGATGGTGCCCACCTGGACGCGCCAGACGCGAGCGTACACTTGACGACCGGGATAGTCTACGGCGATTCGCAGTTCGTTGCCGTTTTCGTCGCGCTCTAGATGCAGGGGCATGTTGTAGAAGTCGTTAATCGGATAACGCTCCTGTTGCCATCCATCGGCGTTGAGATATTGGCTGAAGTAGCCTTCTTGGTAAAGTAAGCCGACCCCGACAAGGGGCAAGCCGCGATCGCTGGCGGATTTTAGGTGATCCCCGGCGAGGACTCCCAAACCTCCGGAGTAAATCGGCAAACAATCGGTTAAGCCAAATTCTGCGGAAAAGTAGGCGTAGCAGTCTTTCTGGGCGTTCTTTTCCCGATGTTTGCGGTACCAGGTTCGTTCGTTTAGGTAGTCTTCGAGTTCGCGCGCCGCACGATCGATTTGGGCGAGAAATCCTTCGTCTTCGGCTACTTCTTGGAGCCTTTCTTGGGAAATGGTTCCCAACATCAATACTGGATTGTGGCGACTGGATTCCCACAAGTCGCGATCGAGTCGCCGAAATAGGTCTTTGGTCTCTAGGTTCCAATCCCAATGAAGGTTATAGGCAAGTTTGCGTAAGGGTTCGAGTTGGGAAGGTAAGGACGGAGAGACGTTAAAGGTGCGAATTGGTTGCATAGGCTACAGTCAATTTTGGGATTGTACGCTCGATAGTAGACAGTGACAAATAAAATTTTTGCCTTCTGCTTTTTTCTATAGCTTATTTTCGAGCCGATCGACCGGGACGTTAAGTTCTCTTAATACTTTTCCCCGATTGAGGTCGAAATTGACTTCGGTTATGGGATCGGTTTTGGGGTTGATTCACCGACCCGCTGGCCGGGAATGAATCCACTGGCTTTGGCTCGGGCATCTTTATTTTGGCAAGATACCACGGCTAGGGATTAATTCTCGGCTGATTGTCTCGGTTTTTTAATGTTTGATGACTTGCGTCTTTCCAAAGTGGGTGGTTTTATGCTAAAGCGGGTTATGGGTTTGTGAATCTCGGCATGGGTTTTCTCTATCATACTCAATTGTCAAAGTCAATCTACCTGCGGATAGAGTCGCATCTCGGGTTAAATTTCGCTCGGCGTCCCACCCGGGCGATCGCACTTTGACTCGGGACTTACCCTCTGCCTGTTTCTCAACCCTTTGCTGCTTTCGCACAGCCTCATGCATCTGCCTACAAATTCGCCCTCGTCACTCCCCTGACTATACATCAAACCCGGAGTTGAAATGCAACCCGCTTTGGCCGGTTGTATCCCTTTTCTCTCAAAACCGATGCTTTTCTTTCCCCTTGTCTGGGGTCGCAAGCTGTTATCGCTCGCTTCTATTCCCTGTCTACCACCCTCTGAGTCTATTCTCTCTATTTAACTGGGAAAAATTGGCGAGTTTTTAGCTAAAAAATATCCAATTTGCCAACAAGGAAAAGGTTAACTGAAACTCGTTATATTTGCAGGGTTTGTCTACCCTAAATGATGGGAAATCCACCGAGGTAAATTAGCGGTTATAAAAGAAAGCCAAATGAAAAGAAGGTGAAGGTAAATTGGTAGGATAAAATATGACGATCGACAACGATTCAAGATAGGGGGAATAAAATGATGAAGCAAAGACTACCCTGGCTGATTCTCGGCGCGGTGGCGATTGGATTGGCGATCGGTGCGTCTGTGGCGGCGACGATCCGCAGTGTTTCCCAAAATAAAGTGCAAAGATTGCCCGGGAAAGCTACGATTCCCCGGGAGATTACTCTCACGGATCTCAATAGAGAACTGGATCTAGAAGATGAAGCAGAACCGGGAAGCGAGTTTTACGAGTTTCGGGAACAATTGCGGCAGGCAGTTGAGGAACGGAATGCGGGATTTGTGGCTTCGGTTTTGCCAGACGAGGGACTGAGAATTGGGTTTTCTGTGCCCCGATCGCCCGAGGCACTACAGGTGGAGGATCCGGAGGCGCGAATTTGGTCTTTGTTGGAAAAAGCGATCGCTACGGGTTGCGCGATCGCCGAAAATCCGCCCCCTTACAATACAGACCCCGCAACGGCAATTTGGGTCTGTCCGAATGTGACGCAAGCTCTCAAGCGTCAAATGCCCCCATCTGATGCGGAATCGGGTCTTTCTTGGGAAGTTAATTCGGTGGTGATTGTGGGGGAAAATGTTAACGTGCGATCGCAGCCCAACTTGTCCGGGGCGGCGATCGCTTCCCTTTCCAATCAAGTGGTGAAGCGCGATCCCGCCCGCGAGTCCGAGTCAAATCTCAATCCGATCGCTGGCTGGACGCCTATACTCTTGTCGGATGACAGGCAAGGTTACGTTTATAATCGTTATGTGTATTCCCCATTAGATTACCGCCTATTTATCGGTCAGGTGGAGTCCAACTGGCAATTACTGGGTATGCCAGGGGGGGACTAACGCTCAGGGGTTTGGGCGATGGAAGGAGGCACACCTGGAGGGAGGGAACTTTTCGCATCTCTCCTTCGTCTTCAGGTTTTTATCGCTTCTCAGGACAAGTCCTTGACCCGCAAGCCTCTCAACTCCTTCTCCCGCTTGGGTTGGCGCGGGCGATCGCCGCGCTATTCCCCGGGGGACGAGTGTGTGGCGAGAGAAGGGCAAAATGTAATCTAAGTCACTGACACGGGTTGTCCATTTCATGTATTCTAGAAATATCAAACTCAACGGTTTCAATGATTAATTTATGAAACATTCTCTGGATAAGACTTTCACGAAATCTTTATATTAGAGATGGCCCGAATCGAGAGGATCGATAGAGTTTTCCCTATCTTTACTGTGATTGACACTCAATAAGAAACCGTTCCCTCCGCCTTGAAGGTGAAGCGTCACCGATGGGAGTTGTTCCTGTGGTGCTGCGCGCCAGACAAGGAGGAAGGGGAAAAACTAGCGAGGAGCCTAGCTAGGCAGACTGAAACCCACTGGCAATCGTCATCTTAACTGAAATGTTGGCCAACCCGGTGGGTAGGACAATACAACTGGCTCTGTGAAACCCATCTCCGCGTCGGACAAGGAGAACACAAGTGAATATACCACTTCGCGTATTAATTGTCGAGGATTCAGAAGATGACACCCTGTTGCTACTGCGTGCCTTGCGGCATGGGGGCTATAACCCGCAGTATGAAAGGGTGGAGACCGAAAAAGCGATGAAAGCCGCTCTCGACAGACAGGGGTGGGATGTGGTGATTGCAGATTATTCCTTACCGAGTTTTAGCGGAATTAAGGCGCTGGAGGTGATGAAACGGCGCGAACCGGATGTACCGTTTATTATCGTGTCGGGGGCGATCGGGGAAGATTTGGCAGTGGGGGCGATGAAAGCAGGTGCCCAAGATTATTTGATGAAAGATAACCTGACGCGACTGGCCCCGGCGATCGGGCGGGAATTGGCGGAGGCAGAAATGCGGCGATCGCGAGAGAAAGCACAAGAGCAAATTCGCCAACAAGCTGCTTTGCTCGATATCGCACAAGATGCGATAATCGTGCAAGACTTGGAGGGGCGGATTTGCTTTTGGAACAAAAGTGCGGAACGCTTGTATGGCTGGAGTGCAGAAGAAGCTATCGAGCGCTTAGCCGAAGAACTGCTGTTTGGCAAAACTGCGCCACAGATGGATGGTGCAAGGCAGATGCTAGCCACGCAAGGGGAATGGTGCGGCGAGTTACAACAAATCGCGAAGTCGGGCCATGAAGTGACGGTAGAAAGTCGCTGGAAGTTAATTCGCGATGAGAAAGGTCATCCGCGATCGATTTTTGTGGTGAATACAGATATTACCGAGAAGAAAAAATTAGAAGCACAATTTCTGCGATCGCAACGCCTGGAAAGTATCGGCACTCTCGCCAGTGGCATCGCTCACGATCTAAATAATGTTCTCACCCCCGTGTTGTTAGCCTTGCCAATCCTGGAACAAAAGTTATCCGACGACTCGGGCAAGCGGATTTTAGACATGGTAGAAACCAGCGTCAGGCGCGGCGCAGATATCGTCAAACAAGTGCTGGCGTTTGGACGGGGACTCGAAGGCAAGCACGTCCAACTTCAACCGCGATATCTGATTAAAGAAATCAAAAAAATGATTCAGGAAACGTTTCCCAAATCAATCGAGATTGTTACCGAATTTCATAAGAATCTGTGGACGATTTCTGGGGATGCCACTCAACTCGAACAGGTGTTGCTCAATCTGTGCGTCAACGCCCGCGATGCCATGCCCAATGGCGGGTTGTTAAAAATTTCCGCAGAAAATGTGGTACTCGATGAAAATTACGTTCGCATGAATATCGATGCGAAAGTGGGGTCTTATGTGATGATTACGGTGTCGGATACCGGCACTGGTATTCCGGAAGGGATTCTCAATAAAATTTTCGACCCGTTTTTTACTACAAAAGAAGTGGGAAAAGGAACCGGGTTGGGTCTTTCTACGGCGATTGCGATCGTGAAAAGCTACGGCGGTTTTGTGAATGTGTATAGCGAGGTGGGAGAGGGAACTTGCTTTAAAATCTATTTCCCGGCGATCGTGAAACCCGAACCGAAGAAAAAAGCCACGAAACTCCCTAAATTGCCCACTGGAAATGGCGAATTAATTCTCGTGGTCGATGATGAAGTGTCTATCCGCGAGATTACTCAGGAAACCCTGGAAAGCTTCGGCTACCGCGTTTTGGGGGCGCAGGATGGCACGGAAGCAGTGGCACTTTACGCGCAAAATATCCAGGAGGTGCAAGTGGTTTTGACGGATATGAGAATGCCCTATATGGATGGGGTGGCCACAATTCGCGCTCTGCGAAAAATTAATCCGAAACTGAAGATTATTACTACTAGCGGATTGACCGCCAGCCGCAAAATTGCCAAAGCTAGTGGGGTAAACGTACAAGCGTTTTTACCCAAACCTTACACCGCCGAAAGATTACTCCGACTGTTGCACAAGGTTTTGAAATTGAAGTAACAAAGTGTATGGGTGAGAGAAGAAAGGGCAACTCCTAGGGAAAATTTATGGCGGGTGATTCGCCACTCTTAGCGAATTTTTTGCACGTTGTCCTCCCAATGTTGTCCATCAAAAGGAATAACCCGAAATCGAGACAAGATATCGCCATCGAGACAGCGCAGGTTGATGTCGAAGCAGTCGGGATGCGATCGCGGTCGGTAAAAGGAATGAATCCCACAGCGTTTGCAAAACAGATGCTTGGCAATTTCGGTATTGAAGGTGTACAGTTGCAGCATCTCTTCTCCCTGCAATAGGGTAAATTGATGTTCGGGCACGATTAGATGTAGAAATCCTTTTTTGCTGCAAATCGAGCAATTACAATCCACAGCTTCGTGCTTGTCCACCGTCACGCGAAATCGCACCGCGCCACAATGACAGCCGCCTTCGTAAGTGATGGGTTGTTCTGGGTTGTGGGTCATGTAGAGGGAGGGGTAAAGGTGGAAGATGAACGCTGATTTAAAACCTATTTTATGACGATTGGGTTAAATTTGACAAGTGGCTGCGATCGCCCTTGGTGGACGCTTCAGCAGCAGCCCGAGGATTGCCTGTCTGGAACAAGATACCCATGTCCAGGATGCTTTTCCCTACTCCAGTAGATTAGATAACACTACCCCACGATGTGGATGCCGTTTTTATATTGAAAATAGCTTTTTTCCCTGTGGGATAAAAAGGGTACTTGGGGGCAGATTTTCTGTCCCTTTTTTCAATTTTTTTTGGCAGGGCGATCGCAGTCATGCGAACGCTTTTTTATGGGAAAAGTGGTAGTCAATGTGGCTTGTCAAAAAACCAATCCAAAGAGCGCGCAAAATAGTCGGCAGTATCGTTTTCCCAAAAATGAACCATCCGCCCTAACGGCGGAACAAGGCACTGTCACGTGCTTACCGCCGATGTATGGCGCGAGACATGAGGGTGAAAATCGGTAACGGGAAATGCGATCGCACCTTCCGATAGGTAGAGAGAGCCTCCAGTGATTTCTAACTGACGAGAGAAAAATAACCACTTGGTTTAGGCTAAAGTGGAATCGTCACAAAAAAACCAGCTCCATTTGCCAGCGCAATGGAAGTAATAGCACATCCCAGTGGTTTGGGAGAGTTGCCCCAGGGGACTACCCCCGCCAGCATCACCGCCATTTTCTGCCAGAGCAATGCTTCCAGCAAGTGTACCAACGGAGAAGATGTAGGGATGGCAGCTTCACCGGGTAGTGACTGTCTTTTTGACAGCATTGCCTTCCATGACTTTCAGCGCTGAAGAGAAGCGAAATCACAGTAGACAATTGAGGAATAGTGATGACAGATAATCCAGTTAAAACAACAAACGGCATTTTCCTAGAGGAACTGCCGGCAGATCCGGCGTTGCGACCAGCGCTGCAAGTCGTTCGGGAGAGATTGCAAGCCTTCGCCGGCGACCCCAATTTCGGGGGATGGATGCAACTTGCCTTTGGGCAAGGTATTGAGATTGCGGATTTGCAAGATACTTGGGCGAGTGGCAAATTGGACAGTTTGCCTGAGATAGAAGTGCGTCCCGCTGCTGAAATTAATGGCGCACATGGCGCGTTTGCTGCGGCGACGAATACGATTTATCTGACGCAGGAGTTGCTAAATGAGAGTGTTGCGCAGGTGGCGCAGGTATTTCTGGAGGAATACGGTCACTATCTGGACTCGGTGCTGACTCCTGGGGATGCGCCTGGAGATGAGGGAAAGTTATTTTCAAAACTTGCTTTAGGTCAGGAAGTTAGCAAAAGTGAGCTAACGAGGCTCAAAGAAGTTGATGATACAATAATTAGTAAGGTTAATGGAAAAACTCTAGCGTTAGAGACTTTCTTGCATGACACGGTTGATGACGCAGTTGATGATGCCGTGGATACCGGCACTGACATAGTTGATGATGCCGTGGATACCGGTACTGACATAGTTGATGATGCCGTCGATACTGGCACTGACGCGGTTGATGATGCCGTGGATATCGGCGGTGACATAGTTGATGATGCCGTGGATACCGGAGGCGATATAGTTGACGATACCATAGATACCGGCAGCGACATAGTTAACGATACTATCAACACCGGAAGTAGCATAGTTGATGATGCGATCGATACCGGCGGTGACATAGTTGATGATGCGATCGATACCGGCAGTGACATAATTGGTGGTGGTGTCGATATCGGCAGTGACATAATTGGTGGTGCTTTCGATCTGCTGGAAAGCTTAAGCGATCCAGTTAAGGATGCTTTAAATGGACTTGCCACAGCAATTAGCGACGCAGAGACACTAATTTCAAATCTAGATATTCCAGACTTCTTCTTTGGTAATGAAGTTGGTGTTGGCGGAACCGCAGCTTTCTTCTCAGTCGGCGGGAATATTAAAACAATCAATGATACAGATATAAGGGGAGTATTGGATATATTCCCAGACATTTTAGCAGAAGGTTCGCTGAGTATAGGTGTAAGTGTGCCGCTTGACTTTAGCGCATCCATTGAAGGCAAGAAAGTAGCAGGCAATGGAACTGTAGAAGAAGCTCTTCTTGCTGACGATGGTGACGGTGGTTTCATGCGCGATGGTTTGAGTATCCCCAGCGGAGTCAGTCTTTCAGGCTCTGTAAAGGCTCTTGGTGAGGTTTCACTTAATGCTAGTGGGACAACAACACCTTCAGTAGGCGCGGGTGCTGGTATAGGAACAGGAGCAACATTTCCAACAGGGATAGGTCCTGAAGGTAGCATCTTTTCTAAAGCACTGAGTAAAACTGTGGATACAGGATTCAAGGCTATTACTATTCCAGTTAGTTCCACTTTACCTATTTCTGCTCCTTATATTCCTGTACCCGAATCATTGCTCGACGATGCCCTTGATTTCGCAGAAGGCAGTTATACCGCCATCACGAGTTCGCTTTCCGATCTAGAAGACACTTTAACAGAATTAGGCTCTGAGGGTATCCAAGCAATTACTGGTGCAATTGAATTCGGCACGGATGTTTTTTCCAACCTGGATAATATTGCAGACGATGTTTTTGCAAATCCCAATCAAGTTATCGCACAAATAGCTGAAGAAGTTCCTGACATCGATGATTTTTCTTTCAATCCTGAAGATTTTCTTTCATCAGCTCAAGAAGCAACCAAAGATTTAGGAGAAGCTCTACTGCCGGATGTTGACTTTTCTCTTAGCGATATTGAAGATTTCACACTCCCAGATGAGCTGAATAATGGACTTTCAGGTGAGCTTATCGAGGAAGTAGCGAGTCTGGCGGATTCTGAGACAAGTGAAAATGCTATTGAGACAATTGAAGATTCTATTTCATTGTTACAAAACGGCGTAGACAATATAGCAGATTCTTTGAACTTAAGCGCAGCAGATATTAATAATCTTAATCTTGGCACCCTGGTTCCAGAGCCGATCCAAGAGTTAGTCGATGGGTTTATTCAAGAATTGCCAGATGGTATTTTAGCCGATGGGGATTTTTCATTCTCTGACCTGCTTAACAATCCTGAAGAATTTACGGATTTGATTCCCGAAGAGCTTCCGGATAGTTTTCAGGATTTTGCAGAGGAATTAGCCCCAGACCCACTTTTAACCTCCTTTAATGAGGCGTTTGAAGAATTTTTCAACCCTACTGTATCAGTTAGTGCCATTAACGCAGTCAAAGAAGAAGGAGATAGCGGGACAACTCCCTTCACCTTTGAAGTTACCCGCACTGGGAATACCACCGAAGAACTGACGGTAGATTATACAGTTTCCGGTGCCATATTGACCGCAGTTGTTGATGGGAGACTCTCGGCTAATGCGGATGACTTTGGTGGAATGTTCCCCAGTGGAACAGTAACCTTTGCACCAGGAGAAAGCAGCAAAAACGTTACCGTCAATGTAACCGGAGATCGAACGCCGGAAATTGAACAGCACGGACCAACTCAAAACCGGGATATTTTTCAATTTAGACTCTCAAATCCCTCCGATAATGCAACAATTGAACAGCGCTTTGCCACTGGAGAAATCCTCAACGACGATAATCAATCTTCCTCAACTAGCGTAGTAGAGGCAGTTGCTCAGCTAGATAACAGTACGGATGAAAATACAATCCAGCTTGGGGAGCTTCAACAGGCCATTGATTTGTGGTCTAATGGCGAACCTGTTCCTGGTACTAATAAGACCATTGGACTGGATAAACTACAAGAAATGGTCCGATTATGGAAGAACGCTCAACCGGTTACGGATGCAGATGGCTTCATCGCCAATGGCACAGTCTTTTTAGATGCAAATCAAGACCGCACCCTGAATCAGAATGAAATCTCCACCACCACTGGTTCTGATGGCAGCTTTTCCTTTCCCAGCAGCGAAATTCAATCCTTTGATAGCAACGGAAATGGCGAACTTGATCCCAGTGAGGGAACCCTAGTGTTAGACAGTGGCGCAGAAACTACCGCCCTTGCCACCGGGCTACCTTTTCAACTCTCACTGACTGCCCCTGCTAGCGCCACAGTTATTACCCCCCTCACCACATTAGTCAGCTCCCTCATGGAGCGAGGGCAGAACTTGAGTGAGGCAGAAAACACGGTCAAAACCACCTTTGGACTTGATGAAGAAATCGACCTCCTCAACTTCGCTCCCATCCGAGAAGCCAATCAGGGAAATTCCCTTGCTTCTGCTGTGTTTGCTAGTGGGGAAAGTGTCCAAAATGCCGTCACACAAATTGCTGACTTCTTACAAAGTGCGTCCTCCGCATCACTAGCCGAATTAGGAAATGCCGTCTTTGACGCAATGTCGCAGCAGTTGAACAATTCTGACTTTGACCTTTCCGCACAATCAAGCCTAGAAACGCTGATTAACCAGGCGGCTGCTTCTGCGGGTATCTCCCTGAGTAGCGAGCAAAGTAATGTAGTTGATGACGTCGCCTCCATTATTGCTGCTCTACAAGAACAAATCGACGATTTAGAACCCAGCAACCCCCAAACCTTCCTCACACAAGTCACAAAAATTCAAAAGGTTTCTCAAAGTAACGTTGCCGATAGGTTGCAAAGCTTGGGTGAGAATCCCGGCACAGCAGAGACAGTGGTCAACAATAACACAGATGAAAACCTGGCTACTCAAATCGCTAACGCCGAACTGGAAAATCTATTCCCGCCCAACGTGGAAAGTATTTCCTTGAGTGCCGATCGCAATCTGGCTGAAGGTGATGCGATCGCAACGGTTCCTGCCAGCGATGCCGATGGCGATTCTCTCACTTTCTCCATTTTCTCTGGCAACCCCGACGTAGATGGTGATGGAACCCCAGGAATTGCCATCGATAACACCGGAGAACTGACAGTTGCCGACAGGGACGACATTAACGGCGCGAATGTCCGACTGGGTGTTCTCGCCACAGATTCGGTACTCGAAGACATTGCGCCGGTCAGCATTAACTTTGGTGAGGAAGCGATCGCGTCCCCCAGCCAGCTTTTCATCCCTCCACTCGATGCAGCTACAGACACTACCGATACCGAATCCACCGACAGCGAATCCACCCTCCCCACACTTACTGACCCTGACATTCCCGAACTCACTGTCCCCGTCACGAGGGCGGCATCAGAGGAACTTCCGCCAGAAAATCTCCCCTTCCCCAACCCGCATTCCGTCGCTCGCACGATGAATGGCACACAGGAGAGCGATCGCCTTTTGGGAACCCCTGTAGCCGAAGCCATCAACGGTTTTGCCGGCAGCGATATGCTGTTAGGCAGCGGTGAGAATGACCACCTCATCGGCAATGTAGGCAATGACGTCTTACATGGCAACTCCGGTCACGACTTCCTCGATGGCGGCATTGGAGACGATACCCTCCATGCCGGTCAGGATAATGATGCCGTAGTTGGAGCCGAAGGGCGCGATCGCATTTTCGGGAACAAAGCGCGCGACATCGCCTTCGGTGGACCTGGTAACGACTTCCTCAACGGCAATCAAGGCGACGATACCGTGGAAGGCGGCGACGGCGATGATGTCATACATGGCGGCAAAGACCGCGACCTGCTCAACGGCAACCTCGGCGCGGATGAGGTCAGCGGCGACGATGGGGATGATAATATCTTTGGCGAGCAAGGCAACGATTTCGTTAACGGCAATCGCGGCAGCGACATCCTCAATGGCGGCGAAGGAGATGATGTGATTCGCGGTGGCAAAGCCGATGACTTCTTGTTCGGCACCGCTGGCGAAGACTGGCTATTTGGCGAAATGGGTGACGATTTGCTTGCCGGTGGCGCAGATCGCGATCGCTTTGTCTTACAAGAAGATATGGGCACCGATGTGATTACCGACTTTGCAGATGGTGTGGATTTAATTGGTTTGGCCGAGGGTCTGACCTTTGACCAACTGGCCATCCATCGCACAAGCGGATCGACCACGGTCATCAGCATGGGAGATGAAGTGCTAGCCACCCTCAACGGTGTGGATGCCAGTCTTATCGCACAGGATGATTTCTTCACTGTGGGATAGGAACGGTACTTTGGGGGCAGATTTTCTGTCCCTATTTTTTGGCAGGGCGATCGCAGTCATGCGATCGCTTTTTCATGGCAAAAGTGGTAGTCACCGTGGCTTGTCAAAAAAGCAATTCAAAGAGCGCGCAAAATAGTCGGCTGTATCGTTTTCCCAAAAATGAACCATCCGCCCTAACGGCGGAAAAAGGCACTGTCAGGTACTTACCGCCGATGTAGGGCGCGAGACATGAGGGTGAAAATCGGTAACGGGAAATGCGATCGCACCTTCCGATAGATAGAGAAAGAGGTGGGGTGTTTCTAACCAGCGATAGAGCGAGAACAGAGCGAAGCGAGAGTAAGGTGGAATCATAAAAGAAGAACAAGCGTCATGTGTAGGTGCAATGCAAGCAATGGCGCATCCCAGTAGTTAGGGAGAGTTCCCCAGGCGCATATCCCCGCCAGCATCACCGCCATCTTCCTTCTGGCAGAGCAATGCTTCCAGCAAGTGTGCCCACGCAGAAGATGCACGGATGGCAGAGTCATCGGGTAGTGACAGTGAAAAACACAGCATTGCTTCCCATGATTTCCAGCGCCAGCGATCGGCGAAATCACAGTAGACAACCGAGGAATAGTGATGACGGATAACCGAATTGAAGCAACCAACGGCCTTTTCTTCAAGGAACTGTCGGCAGATCCGGCGCTGCAACCGGCGTTGCAAGTGGTTCGGGAGAGATTGCAAACCTTCGCAGGCGACCCGAATTTCACGGGATGGATGCAACTTGCGTTTGGCGAAGGGATTGAGATTGCGGATTTACAGGATGTTTGGGCAGGAGGCAGTTTGGGGGCTTTGCCGGAGATAGAGGTGCGCCCTGCTGCTGAGATTAATGGCGCGAGAGGCGCGTTTGCTACTGCAACGAATACGATTTATCTGGCGCAGGAGTTGCTGAGTGAGTCTGTTGAACAGGTGGCGCGGGTATTTCTCGAAGAATATGGTCATTATGTGGATTCGTTGCTGACTCCTGGGGATGCGCCTGGGGATGAAGGGGCGATTTTTGCTGAAGTTGTGCGAGGGAATGAGTTGGGTTCGTCAGATGTGGCGCAGTTGAAGGCTGAGGATGATACGGCGACGGTTTTGTTGGATGGGAAAGAAGTTGCGATCGAGCAGGTTGAGACTATAGATCAAGTTCTAGGCTTTACTGCATCTGATATTGTTCCATTATTTGATGCCAAAGAATATAGACCAGATTTCGCCATAGCCGATTTTAACGAATCTGGCAACTTTGTAGGTAAAGTTCCTGTTACAGGTACGCAATATGCAGAATTTGATTGGGTGTTTGATGGTTCGTTTGGGCTAGTGCCTTTTATAAATTTAGGAGGTCTTGGAAGGGTAGAAGAGTTACTTTACCCAACTGATATTTCTGTAGAACTACCGACCGAAATTACTCCTAGTAGTAACTTTTCGATTAATACATTATCTAATTTTAGAGTTAATCCATCAGCTAATATTAAAGGAACGGGATTGGATCTGCCAGAAATAGGCATCGATTTAGTTGTTGAATTGAGAGAGTATGGTATCAAAAATGCTTCATTCGATAATCCTGCTCCTTTCAGTGGTGGACCAGTTGAGATTGGCGACGTAGTTTTTAATTCAAATAAACTTACAATACCTTTGGGTAGTGCCAGCCCTAGCAGAGGAATTAGTTTTACAATTCAAGACATACTTAATAATAGCGGTGGCTCTGGTAGTGGCTCTAATAGTGGCTCTGGTAGTGGCTCTGGTAGTGGCTCTAATAGTGGCTCTGGTAGTGGCTCTGGTAGTGGTAATAATCAAGGAAATCTTACAGATAGACTCGATCTCAGTTTCCTCGAAATGGGTGTTGCCTTACCGCAAAGTGTAGGTGAAGGAAATAATTCTTTAAATGGGTTTGGGAATGTTGGTATATTCCCATCATTAAGTGCTAGTGCAGAAAGTTCTCCAATTCTTGATATATTCGCAGACTTGGCAACATTAGCATCAACAGCGATCCCTCAGCTACCACCTGTGAGTGGTGAATTGCCCTTGCCTTCACCTGTTAGTAATTTCTTGACTGCTGAATGGACGGCTTTAAGTGCTGGCCCCCGCTTTACTCTTCCTATTAAGCAAGAGTTTGAGTTTAATCCTGAAGATATAGAAGTTACAATGTCCTTAAATGATGGGCCATCAATAACTCAATCTTTAGGAGAATCGTTTAACTTTACCGCTCCTTCAGAACAATCGGATGTTCTTGAAATTGATGCGGAGTATAAACTCGAGGGTGAAATCAATATAGTTTCTGGACTTTCCCCTAATCTCCAATTTGATGTTAATGCTCTTGGATTTACCTTCAGTATCCCCGAAATAGTATCACAAGATGTTGGCCCTTTCATTTCTAAAACATTTCCTGAAGGTGGGGCAGAACTAGCCTTCATAGAGTTATTCGATCGACCCATTGATCTGGCAGATACAGACAATGGTAATCCCACGATAGAATTAAATTATCAAATTCCTTATGGTGATGGACCAGAAACAATCAAAGAAACTGACCTAACCCAAAATGGAAACCAAATCGGTGTCGCTTCACTAGAGCTTCCCACCTACACTACCGATGGCGAAGTTGACTACACCGTTACTCTTTCCTCGGCGGGGCAAGATGTGCTGGGTCAATTTAACTTTGCCTACATCATTGATACATCAGGAAGTGTATCCGGTACCGCCTTAGATAATGCTCAAGATGCCTTTACCAATTTAACCAACTTCCTCATTAATGAAGGTATTGCTGCTAATAGTACCTTTACAGTCATTCCTTTCTCAGATGATGCAACCCTCACAGATCCATTAAGTCCAAATGATGCCATTAATGAAATTCAAAGCCTGAGTGCTTTTGGTTCAACTAACTACAATGCTGCTCTGAATAAAGCCAATGAATTCTTTTCTGGCTTATCCACTGGCGCAGAGAACATTGCTTATTTCCTCTCCGATGGAGCACCTAATGTCGGTGGGAACTTCCGACCCGAAGCAGATGCACTGCAAGATGTAGCAGAAGTTCGTGCCTTTGGAATTGGCGGAGCAGACTTAAATCTTCTCAATGAAATTGACTCAGGAGATGACCCAGTTGAAAGAACAACATCAGCAGACCTAGCAGACGAATTTGCCCAATCTGGCTTTTCTGTAAGTAACATTTCCGAGGTAAATATTCTCTTAGATGGCACAGTTGTTGAAACCATTCTCCCCAGTGACTTTCAAGATGCTGCCCTCGGACAGACTTTTAGTGGCACTTTGAGTGGTTTAGATACCTCTGATAGTACAGAAAATCAAGTAACTGCCGAAGTCATCTTATCTAGTGGTCAAACAAGCACCATTGACTTCACAGTTACCAGTGGTCAAGGCACAGGAACAGCCACCAGTGGCGACGATCGTATTACTTTAGGTGCATTAGATACGGATGTCGATGCTGGAGATGGTAACGATACTATCATTGGGAACTATCTAAACAACACTATTCGTGGTGGGTTAGGCAATGACCGAATCTCAGCCAGTGGTGGAAATGATACCATTCATCCCGATGACAGTCCAGGTGACGATCGCGTTGATGGAGGGGAAGGAACAGATACAGTCGTTTATCCTTTCGCTCGATCTGAGGCTTCCATTCAAAAGCCTGGGGATGTTATCCTCGTTAACAGCAGCACGGGGAAAGATACTCTAACTAACGTTGAATATATTCAGTTCAGTGACCAACGGATTAGCACTCAGACTCTAGACTCTGTACCTTTCCTCAGTGTTTCAGATATTACGGTGACTGAAGGGGATGCAGGAACAAGTCTGGCTCAGTTTTCCCTCAATTTATCCAGTGCAGCAAATAGCGATGTGGTTGTCTCTTATGCCACAGAAGATGACAGAGCCACTGCTGGCTCTGACTATAATTCCGCTTCAGGGCAGATTACCATTCCAAGCGGTGAGACTAGCGCAACTATCGAAGTTGAAATTATTGGAGATACAACCTTTGAACCGAATCAAGAATTTTCTTTAGAACTCTCTAATCTATCTGGGGCAACCTTTAACGATAATGAAGAAACAAAAACTGTTTCCGCACTGATTGAAGACAATGACAATCCCGCTTTCTTGTCCATTGAAGCAACCGATAGTTTCTTACAAGAAGGTGATAGCGGTACAACACCTTTCACATTTACTGTCACTCGTAGTGACAATACAACTGGTGAAGTTGAAGTTAGCTATGAAGTAGTTGGAAATGGCAACAATCCTGCTGACGCAAATGATTTTGGGGGAACGCTACCCAGTGGAACGGTTACTTTTGCAGATGGAGAAACTGAAAAGCAAATTACCATCAATGTCAGTGGTGATAATGAAATAGAGGGAAATGAACGGTTTGGAGTTAATCTTAGTAATCCTTCTGCTGGCGCAGTTGTAACCGGATTCGTTCCCACTGCAACGATTGGCGGGGATGATAACACGATACCGACTCTAGAAAATCCCATTCCCAATCAAGTTGCTCCTAAAGGGGAATCCTTTAACTTCCCGTTTCCTGCCAATACCTTTGTCGATCCCGATCCAGGCGATCGCCTGACTTATACCGCAAGTTTGGCAAATGGCGATCCTCTACCTGATTGGTTAAACTTCGACCCCGCTACCCGCACCTTTAGCGGGACTCCCACTGAGGATAATCGAGGCACAATCGCCATTGAAATTACTGCAACCGATTCTTTTAACATTGGGACTGTCGAGAGTTTCGAGCTAACCGTTCCACCGACTACGGTTCGCATCGAATCTCTCGATAACCCCAGTGAAAGCGGCCCCACTGCAGGACAATTCCAACTCAATCTCACAGAACCAGCCCCCACTGGCGGAGTTACGGTCAACTACAGCGTCGCCGGAACTGCCACCGAAGGGGAAGATTACGAGGCACTCTCTGGTAGCATCTTTGTAGAAGGCGGTGAAACCTCCGCCACCATCGACGTGGTTCCCTTTGACGATGCGATCGCCGAGGGGGATGAAACGGTAGAACTCACCCTACAGACAGGAGAAAATTACCAACTCGGTGACTCCACCACTACCACCCTCACCATCATCGACAACGATACCGCCGGAGTCACCGTCTCCCCCACCAGTGGCGACACCAACGAAAACGGCACCACTGCTACCTTCGATTTCGTTCTCGACACTCAACCCACTGCCGATGTCACCGTCGAACTCACCAACACCGAACCCAGCGAAGGTACCCTCTCTACCAATTCCCTCACCTTCACCCCAGACAACTGGAACCAACCCCAAACCGTCACCGTAACTGGCATTGACGATGCCGTTGCTGACGGCAATACCGAATATCAAATCGAAACCCTTGTCAGCAGCGCCGACTCCAACTACGATGGACTCGACCCTAGCGATGTCACGATTGTCAATGTGGACAAAGACAGTCCCAACGTCCTCATCGACCAAAGTGAGGGCAACACCTTCGTCACCGAAGGCGGCGAACCGGATACCTACGAAGTGGAACTCACCACTCGTCCCACCGCCGATGTCACCATTGACATCGAAACTGATGAGCAAATTCAAGCCACTGACTCCCTCACATTCACCCCAGACAACTGGGATACTCCCCAAACCGTCACCGTTAACGCCGTTGACGATGAGGCAGTCGAAGACAAGCTCACTAGCACCATCAGTCACACCGTAACCAGCGACGACACCGACTACAACGAAATCGGCGTAGGCGATATCCGCGCCACCGTTGCAGACAATGACTTAACCGCCGTCAGCATCGAGTCGGTGACAGATGCTACCGAGAAAAATTCCACCACGGGAACGTTTGAACTCACGTTAAGCAACCCGGCACCTGTGGGAGGTCTGACGGTGAATTACAGTGTGGGTGGCAGTGCCACTGAAGGGGAAGATTACAATCCCCTAAAAAGTGAGATTTTTATTGCCGCCGGACAAACCAGCGTCAATCTGAATGTGGTGCCGATTGACGATCGCATTGTCGATGCGGACGAAACAGTAGAAGTTACTCTGGAAAGCGGATCTGGCTACGAACTGGGAACCTCTACCACTGCGTCTCTCACTATTGTGGATAACGACACCGAACCCGCCATACCTGCAACAGAACCAGAGGGCATTTCCTCCCTGCCCCCACTTCCGGACACCGATGAAGTGGAGACGGAAGCTGAGGTAACTGACACCACCGATACCGAATCTACGGCGTTCGACTTCACCACCACCGCAGAGGTCGAACCCACTGAACCTCCCGCGAGTCCCCTGCTGCCAGAGGAAGTCAGCGAGAGCGATATTCCCTTCCCGAACCCAAACGCAGTAACTCGCACTTTTACTGGGACTCTCGAGAGCGATCGCCTCATCGGAACCTTTGTTGCCGAAGCGCTGCACGGCTTTGCAGGCAATGACTTTATTAAAGGTATGAGTGCCGAGGATAACTTATTCGGCGGCACAGGGTTCGATATCTTACATGGCAACCAAGGCAATGACTTCCTCGATGGCGGGACCGGAGACGATACCCTTCATGCGGGCAAACAAAACGACGCCCTACTCGGACGCAAAGGCAATGACCTTCTGTTCGGCAACCGCGCCCGGGATATTGTGCTTGGTGGCACTGGCAACGACTTCCTCAACGGCAATCAAGGCGACGATACCGTAAAGGGTGGTGCTGGCGATGATACTATACATGGCGGCCAAGATGACGATCTGCTTAACGGCAATCTGGGCGCGGATTTAGTTCGCGGCGACAATGGCGATGACAATATCTTTGGTGAGCAAGGGAATGATTTCCTCAACGGCAACCAAGGCAATGATACCCTCAATGGCGGTGAAGGGGATGATGTGATTCGCGGTGGCAAAGACGATGACTTCTTGTTCGGTACTGCTGGCGAGGATTGGCTATTTGGCGACTTCGGGGCCGATATCCTCTCCGGTGGCGCAGATCGCGATCGCTTTGTCTTACAAGCAGATATGGGCACCGATGTCATTACTGACTTTGCAGATGGCGTGGATTTAATTGGTTTAGGCGAGGGTATGACCTTTGACCAACTGGCAATCGCACAAAGCGATAACGCCACGGTTCTCAGCATGGGAGACAAAGTGCTAGCCGCTCTCAATGGTGTAGATGCCACTCTCATCACTCAAGATGATTTCTTCACTGTGGGATAGCGATCGCACCACTTTTCCCCCCACTCCGGGGGGATAACTCTTTCGCGCTCGGCAATCGAGAATTTATCCGCTCTGATTTCATGCAGTTAGCAATTTGCCACCACAAGTTAATTTTTTTACCACAAAAACTGTAAATTGTCAAGGTTAGCGAAATAATCGCAGATTGCCAACTGGATGCGAAGGAAAAAAAGCGATCGCTGCGATTTCTCCTTGGCGAGAAAACCGCAGCGATGCCTGGGTGATTGCCCCTAGGGAGGGGGTTCGGTGAGGGAGGCTTAAAAATTATCCTTGCGACTTCGCACCCGGGCGAACGTTTCCACCGGATCCTGACTCTTCACCGCCTTCTGGAGGGCCGGAACCTCCCAGCGCAAAAACGGATTGGTGCGTTTTTCCACACCGAGTGTAGAAGGCACCGTTGCCTCGTTTCGTTCCCGCGCCGCCAACACCTGCTCAAAGCGTTGTTGCAAATCGAGGTTTTCCCCATCCACCGTCAAGGCAAACTTGAGATTTTTCAGGGTGTACTCGTGGGCGCACCAGATGCGGGTATTATCCGGTAACTTGCGAAACTTCGTTAGAGAGGATACCATTTGAGCCGGCGTGCCTTCAAACAACCGACCGCACCCCCCGGCGAATAAAGTGTCGCCACAGAACAAATCGCCCATCTCTTCACCTTCGGCGGGGGGGAAATAATACGCGATATGGGCGCGGGTATGCCCGGGAACGAAGAACACCTCTCCGGCGCGATCGGCGAACTCCACGCGATCGCCCTCCCGCAAAAAAATCTGCTGACCCGGGATCCGCCCGCGATCGTCCTCGCCGCCGTAGACGATCGCATCCGGGAAGCGCTCTATCAGCTTGCGGTTGCCCCCCACATGGTCCATATGATGGTGGGTGTTGAAAATCACCGTCAACTGAGCGCCGAGGGCGTCCAATTGCCGCAGCACCGGATCCGCCTCAGCCGGATCCACCACTGCCGCCACATTTTGCTCTGGGTCGTGCAGTAAAAAGATATAGTTGTCAGAAAGGGCGGGTAAACGATAAACCTGCATTAAAAACCTCCTGTAGTAGTAAAATACCTGCGATGGCTGAGTGGGACTTGGCTTTGCCAGCCGAACACCCTGGCCAAAAATTTATTAACTCTTTATAATATTTTTAGCAAAAATTTACTTAATTGCCATTGAACTAAGGATAGAATTAAAGCCAAGCCCATCTGGATAGAATTGAAAAGGAGACCAAACATGAAACTTTATGGCTCGCGCAACCTCAAATAAACCCACCTTTACCATTCATCAACTCATCGAGCGGATATTGGAAAACCGCGAAATTAGCCGGAAGGAGCATATCCAGCTTGCCACTGCCATGCTCTCCGGGAAGCAGATTACCGATGAAGACCGACGTCACATGAACCGAATTTTTGACTCGATCCAAGCAGGGCGGGTTAAGATAGTCTAGAATAAAACCTTCGAGGTGGGAAAAGAGCCATTTAAAGGCGAACTCCCCAGGGCAGCGAACAGTTAGAACCAAAGAAAAAAGTTAAGAAACGGAAGGATAAAACGGTGAGCGAGGGAAAACCAACGATTTTAGTGACGGGGGGAGCAGGATATATTGGCTCCCATGCAGTGCTGGCACTGAAACGCGCCGGGTACCAGGTGGTTATTTTAGATAATTTAGTGTATGGCCATCGAGATATTGTAGAAGAGGTTTTAAAGGTAGAGCTGATAGAAGGAGATATTAGCGATCGCGAACTCTTGAAAAACCTTTTTGCCACCCACGACATTGCCGCCGTCATGCACTTTTCGGCTTATGCTTATGTGGGAGAATCCGTCACCAATCCGGCGAAATACTATCGCAACAACGTCAGCGGCACCCTGAGTTTATTAGAAGCAATGGTAGAGGCTTCGGTGAACAAATTGGTCTTTTCTTCCACCTGCGCCACCTATGGAATGCCGGAAAAAATTCCCTTAACTGAAGAACATCCGCAAAATCCGATTAATCCCTATGGCGCGACCAAATTAATGGTGGAACGGATGCTGGCAGACTTCGATACCGCCTATGGGTTAAAATCCGTGAGCTTCCGCTATTTTAACGCAGCCGGTGCCGACCCCAGTGGAATGCTCGGAGAAGACCACGATCCAGAGACCCATTTGATTCCCCTAGTGCTGCATACGGCATTAGGAAAACGGGATACGATTTACATATTCGGCACCGATTATCCCACCCCAGACGGTTCTTGCGTTCGCGACTACATCCACGTGAACGATTTAGCCTCAGCGCATATTTTGGGTCTAGAATATTTGTTGGAGGGTGGGAAAACGGAGTTTTTGAATTTAGGTAACGGCAGCGGATTTTCCGTGAAAGAGGTGATAGCAACTGCCGAAAAGGTGGTGGGGCAGGAGATTAACAAAGAAGTGAGCGATCGGCGTCCTGGAGACCCACCAATGTTAGTGGGAAGTAGCGAAAAAGCCCGCAAAATATTGGGGTGGAATCCAGAATATTCTGAGTTAAAAGATATCATCTCTCATGCTTGGCAGTGGCACCAAAAGCGTCATGGAAAAAACTGAGCCAAATCGATCTTAACCCCTGCAGTGCCAACCCAAACCGAAGGAGTCAGTGATGTTAGCTCAGAACCAAGCAGAATCCGCAAATATCCGGTGATTGGCAGGAACCTAGAGCAGTGTAAAATGATAGAAGAGAAGGGGCAAAAGAGGGAAGAACGCTGCAATGAAACGGAGGGATAAAAGCTCTTGAGGAGCCGACCAGATTCCAGAAGGGAATTGCGTTGAGGAGCATAGAAATGATAGATTGATTGAAGAAAAACTCGTTTTTACCATCAAAAATTGGCAGGGAAAAACTGAAAAAGGAGGCTCGCAGAATGCCAGGAGTTGCCGGGTTTACAAAAAATGAATATTTATCTGAAGCAGGGCAGATACTTAAAAGGATGCAAGAACTACTCACTCATCAAAATTTTTGGAAACAAGAGGAATTGTTTGTTGATGAGAATGTCGCCGGAACGAGGGTTCATATTAATGTTTTACAAAAAGATTTACAACCTCATCGGAAAGATGGGATATACATTTGGCTAGAAGGGGAATTTTACAATCAAACAGAAATCAGAAAAAAAGCCGAGAATAAACCGAGCAGCGATCTAGAAATTTTGCGAGCGCTCTATAGTGAAAGTGACAACTTTTCATTCCTCAAAAAGATAGAGGGGATTTATGCAGCAGTGATTTACGACTCCAAAGGCCAAAAAATGCACTTGATCTCGGATAGATACGGATGGAGGCACCTGTACTGGACGATTTACAAAGGCTGCCTAGTATGGAGTTCTGAGCTAAAGGTGATGTTAGCTCTACCCGACTTTACCCCAAAGATCGATCGGTTGGCTCTAGAGGAGTTTCTTGCTATTCGCTATTTCATCGGCGATCGTACCTGGTTTGAAGGAGTAGAACTGCTGCCTGCTGCCACAGTCTTGACGTGGGATATTCGGGAAAAATCAATCTCCAAGCAGCGATACTGGTGGTGGGATGAAATAGAACCCGTGACCGGCAAAATTGATGAACGAGAAATAGCAGCAGAATTAGGGCGCTTGTTTATAGACTCTGTGGAGCGTCGCAGTGCTGAAGCTGAGTCAGTGGGATTAACCTTGAGTGGGGGTCTAGCTCCCGAGCGATTTTAGCAGCAATGCCAGCGGGATTCAACCCCATTCATGCGGTAAGTTTTGGCAAAAAAGGTTGCGATGACCTTAGAATTGCTCAGCGAGTTGCAAAAGTTAAAGGTGCGAAATTTCATCCCATTGAAATTAATGCACAGAATTGGTTGACTGACTGCACCAAGGGGATATGGTGGACCGATGGAGAGTGTAGTGTCAGACAGCTACAATTTATCAGCGTTTTTCAAACGATTCAAGAAAATCAATGGTTTGATTTTAACTTGCATGGCATGGGAGCAGGGGGTGTAATTGGCGGAGACCTGTTATTTAAACCAGAGGATTTTGTCAAAAAATATCTAGAAAAAAGACTGGGAATAAACTACTTTATTATTGGCGAGAGTAACAAGGCGCTTATCGAACGCTACTGTGAATATTTTAATAGTATCGATAAAAATCCGCATATTTTATGCTTAGATAATCGCAATCGAAGTTTTGGAATAAGAGCAGCTAAGCTGAATCAATTTCTAGGAATAGAAAATCGGTTTCCATTTGTAGCAAATTCTATTCAAGAATTGATTTATGCCGTTCCCAATGAGACGAAACAGAACAATCGACTGTATGAAATAATGCTGCTGGAATTTTTCCCAGGGTTTTACAAAAAAATACCTTGGCAAACCACCGGCGTTCCCATCGGTCCACCTGACCTCGGAAGAAAAATAGCAGAGGCTTCAAAACGGTTTCAGAATAAATTGAATAACAAACTAAAGCGGTTGGGAATGAACATCGAATCAAAATCTTTGTCAAAAGGGGGCTATACCGCAAACGATTATGCAGATCATCAAAACTGGCTCCGCCAAGAGCCTTCCCTATCTTTATTTGAGGAAGTGCTGAACAATCCATCAGCTCTATACGCGGAATATGTATCGAAACCAGAGATTGTAAAGCTTTGGAAGCACCATTTACAAGGAGAGGATATGTCGGACAAACTGTGCCGAATATTCACCGTGGAAATTTGGTTGCAACAAGTGCTTGAAGGAAATTATAGATGAGGAGCGTTGGAGAAAAAGAATGGTATGGTAAAATATCGGAATCAACTCATCAGGCTATTAAAAGTAGGAAAAATGCGAACAAAACCCCCTCAGATAGCTAGTCTAACTCCTGCCCGGAAAAAGAGCATCTGATTCCCGCTTTAGGGTAAAGAGGATCTGGTTGGCATGACCGGAGAGAGTGGCTACCATGAGTTACATCCAAAGAGTTCACTATAGTAAATAAGGAAATTGTAGGTATATTGAACTATGAAAATATCGGTGGTAATTCCCGATCTATCCTGCGCTTATGGCAACTGCATGAGCCGAGGCTATTTATTTGCCAAAATCTTGCAAAGAAGATATGAAGTAGAAATGGTGGGGCCGCTACTAGGGGAAGGAATTTGGACGCCAGTAGCGAGCGATTCACATATGAACTATAAAGGGGTGGATTGTAGAGGGATAACGCTCAAAGAAGGGGTTAAACTTTCGCAAAAATTAAAACAAGTAGCCGAAAAAATAGAAGGGGATGTGGTGTATGCAAGCAAACCCCTGTTAACCAGTTTTGGTATTGGTTTATGGGTGAGAGCAGTTGAGAAAAAACCAGTGATTTTGGATATCGATGATTGGCAAATGGGGTTTCGGAAAGAAGCCTATCGAAAAAAGACATTGGGGCAAAAAATTGACGATTTAAAAAAATCAGCGCGTCAGCCGCATACCACCACTTCTTATTGGAATAACTGGATAGGCGAACAGCTAACGGGATGGGCGAATGACATCACCTTGTCCAATCGGTTTTTACAACAAAAGTTTGGCGGGGAAGTGGTGCGCCATGCGGAAGATACGGATTTATTCGATCCGGAGAAAATAGATAAAAAGCAAGCTAGGGAAAATTTGGGAATTGAAGAAGGTAAAAAAATCGTCATGTTTTGTGGGAGTCCGAGAAAGCATAAAGGAGTAGAAGATTTAGTTGAAGCAATCAGTTTGGTGAAGAATACCGATGTGGTATTGGCGATAGTGGGAAACGACGCGGAATGGTACTCTATCAATTTTGTCAAGAGAGCGAAAGAAAAACTTGGCGATCGCTTTCAGGCATTTGGCTTACAACCGTTCGATCGCGTGCCTGAATTTTTAGCCACCGCCGACCTCACGGTAATTCCGCAACAGAAAAATTTCGCTACAATGGGACAAATGCCGATTAAGGTCTTTGATGCGATGGCAATGGCCAAACCGATTATTGCCTCAAACGTCTCGGATTTGCCCGAAGTTTTGGAAGGATGTGGCTGGATCGTAGAACCCGATAATCCGCAAGCGATCGCCACCGCCATTGAATATGTCTTAGACCATCCACAAGAAGCCGAAGAAGCCGGACATAAAGCCCGCCTCAAGTGCGTCGAAAACTATAGCTGGAACGCCATTGAAAAGGTGTTAGGCAGCCTATTTCAAAAGTATGAATAATGCAGGGCGATCGCGAAAACACAGTGGAAAAAATTGTGAACGATAAACGGTTAACTTCTCCCACAAAAATTTCAATCATTGTCAGCGATCTATCCACAGGAGGAGTCGGGCGATGGGGCGGCGGTGCCGTGCGGCCCTTCTTGTTGAGTCAGGTTCTCAAACGGCTAAACTGTGACGTAGAAATCCTTGGATTTAACGTTCAAAAAGACACTGCCGAGCTATCCTATTTTGACGATATTCCCATTCAGACGATACCAGGAAGCAACTATCCCGGATTTATCAAAGCTGCCAATCAACTCCGCGATCGCATCAACGGAGATATTATTTATGCCTACAAACTGAGACCCAGCAGTTTTGGGCTGGGACTTCTCGAAAAGTTTAGAACCCAGCGCCCTTTGCTGCTCGATATCGATGATTGGGAATTGAGCTGGCATGGCGGCGATCGCTGGCGATATCGTCCGCCAAACCCGAAACAATTCGCACGGGATATTTTGAAAAAAAACGGGCAATTGAGATATCCCGATCATCCCCTTTATTTGAAGTGGATTGAAAAATGGGTATCGAAAGCCGATGTGGTGACGCTTCATAATAAATTTTTGCAAAATCGATTTGGCGGCGTTTATTTGCCCAATGGAAAAGATACGTCCCTGTTCGATCCGAGTGCCTACGATCCCGACGCAAGTCGAAAGCGCTACGGACTGTCCGACTATCGAGTTTTAATGTTTCCTGGTGCCCCGAGACCCTACAAAGGAGTAGAAGACATTTTAATCGCACTCGATCGCCTCAACGAACCAGACTTAAGACTGGTGATTATTGGCGGGAGTCCCTATGATGACTACGACAATCAACTGCTCGATCGCTGGGGGCGTTGGATAATTAAACTGCCCGCCATGCCCATTCAAT
Organism: Phormidium sp. CCY1219; assembly: GCF_055795085.1. NCBI lineage: Bacteria > Bacillati > Cyanobacteriota > Cyanophyceae > Oscillatoriales > Oscillatoriaceae > Phormidium > Phormidium sp. CCY1219. Next base: position 56,047 of record NZ_JAYFEQ010000407.1, read on the forward strand.
TGATGCCAGAAGTGGTCAGTGCCGCTCATATCGTCGTCGTGCCCCAGCGAGATGAACCCGCCGCCGTGGCTCAATTTCCCCTCAAACTCACCGATGGCATGGCAATGGCCAAACCGATTTTAGCGACCCGAGTCGGAGACATTCCAGAAATTTTAGGAGACAGGGGCTATCTCGTCGAACCGAGTAGTCCCGAGCAAATCGCCCAGAAAATTCAGTGGATTTTCCAACATTGGAACTCGGCAATAGAGCAAGGAAAAAAAGCCAGGGAAAAATGCGTACAATATTATAGCTTTGAGAAAATGACAGAGATTATGTCCGAGATTCTTTCGCAGGTATTAAAATAACAAATCACACTTGATTCCATCGGCAATGCTAGTGACAGCTAAAGAAAGATAACCCAAAATCGCCAATGGTTAAAGTAACAACACCTCAGGTGTTCTCCTTAAGGTAAAATCGAGCCACTCAGTAAAAGTAAACCGGATGCGCCAGCAAGCCCGGCGATCGGCGTGGCACAGCCAGCCACACCAGTTTTCTGGTAAACTATTACGGATGAAGCAATCTAGCAACCGTCCGCGATCGCTTCTATATCATCCGCAACCTAACCTGGTAGGAACTCTTCCATGTCTCCCACTCAGTTTCTCCTTGAATACGCCAAACAACGCCCATTTTGGATCGTACTGACAATCGGACTCGGTTGGTCAGGGGCATTGTTCAATGGGGTCGGCATGACCCTGCTGGTACCCATTTTATTGGGCTTTCTCGGACAAGAAGTCGAATTTGAGGGAGGACCCCCGATAATTCGTCAAGCACTCTCAATTTTTGACGGAGTAAATCCAGAGTATCGTCTGTGGTTGATGATGGGATTAGTGCTCCTGGCAATTATTTTAAAGAATGCGGCAACAGTAGCTAGCTCTTTAGCCTCCGGTCATCTGGCGCGGTTGCTCGTGAAAGACATTCGCAGCACCGCCATCGACTTACTGTTAAAAATAGATATAGATTTTTACACGAAAACCAAAGTCGGAGACATCATAAACTGCGTCAACCAAGAAGTGAATCGTTGCGCGGGAGCCATTCGCCTTGGCGGTCAGATCGTGACCCAGGCGATCACCGTTTTAATATTTGTGGGGATTCTGCTACTCATCTCTTGGGAGCTGACTTTAGTCTCAACCGTTTTGTTATTAATCGTGCCCTTCGTGTCTCAGTTTATCATTCGACGCTCTAAAAAATACGGACAGCTCCTTTCCGAGAAATCCCGGGAATATTCCAGTTCTTTAATCGAAATGTTAAACGGGATTCGGCTGGTTAAATCAAACAGTCAAGAAAACCAGGAATACCAAAAAATTTACAGACTGATTGAAGGGCGAGAACAAGCGCAGATGAAATCGCAAATTAACTATTCCATCATCAGTCCTGTCAACGAATTAAGCGGAATCGCCGTCATATTGGCGATAATTTTTTTCGGCAGGCTAGTTTTTGCCGATCGCCTCGAATCTTTATCCACCGTTCTGTTAACTTATTTGTTTGTCCTTTCCAGAGTCGTGCCGATTCTCGGGCAGCTCAATAATAGTCGCAGTCAGTTTGCGAATGCAATTCCGAGTACCACGATTGTCAGCGAATTTTTACGGCGAGATGACAAGCCGATTATGAAAAATGGGGTGGATCCTTACCGGAAATTAGAAAAAGGAATTCATTTTGAACGCCTATCTTTTGCTTATCCGGGCACGAATGAGTTAGTCTTGAAAGATATCGACTTGTGGTTGCCAAAAGGCACCACGTTAGCATTAGTCGGCGGATCTGGTGCGGGAAAATCAACCCTGGCAGATTTGCTGCCCAGATTTTACGATCCGAGCCAGGGTCGCATCACCCTCGATGGCAAAGATTTGAGAGAATTCGACCTGCAATCCCTGCGCCAAGCAATGGGAATTGTCAGCCAAGACACCTTTTTGTTTAACGACTCGGTACGCAATAATATTACCTACGGTCGCCCAGATGCCACGGAGGAAGATGCCATCGAAGCCGCAAAGTTGGCCAATGCCTATGAATTTATCATGGATCTGCCACAAGGGTTCGAGACCCAATTAGGCGATCGCGGGATTCTACTTTCCGGCGGACAACGACAGCGCATCGCCATCGCCCGCGCCTTGCTGCACAATCCCGATATATTAATCTTAGATGAAGCCACCAGCGCCCTCGATACGGTTTCCGAACATCTGGTACAACAGGCGATCGAACGCCTCAGTCGCGATCGCACCACCTTAGTCATCGCTCACCGACTCTCCACAATTCAAAACGCCGATAAAATTGCCGTACTCGAAAAAGGAGAAGTCGTAGAACTCGGCACCCACGACGAACTCTTAAAGAAAGATGGCTACTATTACCGTCTTTACAAGATGCAATTTTCTGACGATACTCAAGATTTAGTCAGAAAAGCTCGCAATGAAACCCTAATGAACACCTCCTATGAAATCCGCACTCGTCTCAACCCGATGATTGGTTTCTTGCGCTTACTCCTCGATGAGGTAGCAGACTCTCCTCAGGAGCAACAAGAACTCACCCAAGAATCTTACGAGTGTGCGCTTCGATTGCTCAACACCTTACAGTTCCTAGAAAATCGCGCCAAAGTTCAAAGCGAAAGGAACAATTCCCTATAGAACACTCAGTTCGGTGACGCTTTATCTGGTACAGTGTTATTAAGCGGACAAAAAATCCCCGCCAGTGGATGTCTTATTCCATCGTCTTCTTTGAGACTCCTTGATGATAGCGCGCATATTCTTGACGAATTTCTTCGATTCGGGCGTCTACATTTTCCGGCGTCACCAACACGCCAAAATCCTCTGGAATTTCTTCCCCGCGCTCATCGTCCCCCAAGATTTTACGCAATACCATATCCCCCACTTTTGGAATAAAATGACTGGTATCATAGTACATCCGGTCATTGGTAGTAATCGAATTCAAACCCGAAAAATCCCACACTGCACCTGCATCCGCCACCACTTCCCGCAACCAATTGGCATAATCCTCCATATCGAATTCGGAAAACCGATGTTGATTGATCGGATTGATTACGACAATTCGGTCGATACTTTTCCGATCCATCGCCTCAATTGCCCTCTGATATTCCCCTAAGCTGTCAATTTTTTTCTCGATAGGCTTGGGCTTTTCCCACTCTTTCAATGCTTTGAACTGATTCCCCTCATAGCGATCCGGGTTTTCATTCAAATCGATGTAGTTCTTGTACCAAAAATGGCCGCTTTGAGGGTCAAAGGAATAAATCAGCTCATCTTTCAAATTTCCTTCCACCGCTTCCCACACCGTATTCGGCTGAAATAGAAAATATTTCAAATAAAAGAAGGGGGGAAATTGACCCGTTACCCGAGGATGATCCTGTCGGAACAGTTCTAGGGCGTCTATTTTACCATACCCGAAATCATAGTCTAAGGCCAAAACAATTTGCTTGGGATTTTCATTTTCAACCAGCCATTCTATTTTTCTTCTTGCTCCTAGGGCATTATCTCCTTCAGCATTGAGATTGTAATAATGATAGCCCGACAGTTTGCTCGCCGACTCCACTTGATAGTAGTTTACCCGCGAAGACCCCACCAGAAAAGCGGTTTCCTTCTCCGAATCAAGCAAATGCTCTATTTTCAAGTAGCGCGTATTGGGAGAAAAGTTTTTCTGATTAAAATTAGAGAGACCGAACACTTTGTAAGGGTCGATGAGAAGAGCCGGCAAAGTTTGGAAAGCTAAAAATATTGCTCCTACTGTAGTAAAGAAATAGAGCAAATACGACTTGGATTTGGTCGGAATGGCAGAGGGTTTTGCCATCGAGGTTTCGGAAGAGGTGAGTGGTTTGGATTTCATGTCCTGGAATTTTCCTTTCACAATCTTGGTGGGGGGTAGGGATTCGTTAACAAGGAACGGCAAATTTTATCCTAAAAAAGTCGCGGGGGATGGAGGGATTGGGGGTAGGGTCGCGACCTTGTAGGGGAGAGGGTGGAGGGGAGAAATACACAGGGAGTGATTAGAATTGGAAGTAAAGAAATTCCGTAGGTCTGAGCAAAAACACCAAGCTCAAACCGGCGGCGAGTCCCACCACTACAGACCATTGCGGAGTGGGTTTCCATTGCAGTTTTTCCCACCAGACATTGCCCAAACGACCTGACGGAAATTCGGCGGGATAATCCAGTGCGGGATTAGCGCGTTCCATCCACTGCTGAGTATTGGGCGCACCCCAAGCGATCGCGAGCAATAAAACAATCCAAAACATTGCCAGCGGGGAGGGTAAAGCAGTTTTCGACCCAGCCAAAATCCCATTAAACTGCACGATCGCACTGGGCAAAAAGCCGAGAAACTTCTCCGTAAACCCGGGCAAAGAAATCCCATTTCCGCCAAACATAGCAGTCAACATTGCGCCCGCCGCTTCCATGCTGGTTGCCCGAAAGAATACCCAAGCCACCACCACCACAAAAAAGGTCAGCACGCAACCCAAAACGCGACTCCACCAAGACCCTTTCGCCTTAATATCTTGTCCGAGAAGCTTGCGAAATTGCAGCCATTGTTGGTGAATCACCAGATAAGAACCATGTAACCCACCCCAGAGGACGAAATTCCAGCCCGCGCCGTGCCATAACCCGCCTAACAACATGGTAATCATTAAATTAACATAGCGGCGGATTTTCCCCTGGCGATTGCCACCGAGGGGAATGTAAAGGTAATCGCGCAAAAAGCGGGAAAGGGTCATGTGCCAGCGCCGCCAAAACTCGCTAATATTCACCGCTTTGTAAGGCGAATTAAAATTAAGCGGGAGTTTGATACCGAACATCCGGGCCGCGCCAATCGCCATATCGGAATAGCCCGAAAAATCGAAATAAAGCTGCATCGTATAGGCAAGTGCCCCACACCATGCCTCAAAGAAACTCAACGTGGCCCCATTTGCCGCCGCATCAAACACGGGAGTCGCGTAAAGCGCAACAGTATCGGCAAAAATCACTTTTTTGAATAACCCAATCGAAAAAATCGTAATTCCCACCGACAAATTTTCCCGATTGAAATGGTAAATTGCTTTTTGGGCAAACTGAGGCAGCACCTCTTTGTGCAGAACGATGGGGCCGGCGATAAGCTGGGGAAAAAACGAAACGAACAAGCAGTACCGGAGAAAATTGTATTCCTTCGTTTCCCCATTGTAAGCATCAACTAGATAGGAAATCTGCTGGAACGTAAAAAAGGAAATCCCTAAGGGGAGGAAAATGTCTCCCAGGTCGATATTCGCGTTCGCGATCGCGTTAACGGTATCTGCGAAAAAATTGGCATATTTAAAATAGCCAATCGAACCCAAATTAACCGCCATGCCAAAAATCAACAGTCCTTTGCGCTTTAGGGTCGAACTAACACTATCTTTACTCAGGAGCGAGCCTAAGCAATAGTTAAACAGAATCGAACCCAGAATTAATAATAGATAAGGCGGATTCCACCACCCGTAGAAAAATAAAGAAGCGGCCACCAAAAAGGCGATCGCCCAGCGATAGTGGCCGATTTTCCCAACGGTAAAAAAACCCAGCAGGGCAATCGGCAAAAACACGCAGATAAATTCGTAAGAATTAAACAGCACGGCTTTCCTCAGTGCAAACAGAAATAAGTTAGTACAAGCCACTGCTGCCACTAAAGCGATCGTTTAGCGGCACTCGATCCATTCTTATTTCAGCTTACCCTACACCGGTTAGCCCTGACGTAACGCTTGGATAATCTTTACATTAGCTTTAGGAAACGGAAACCGATCCATCTCCTCTAACCTCACCCAGCGCACCTCATCGCACTCCAACGGTTGCGGATCCCCGCTTAACAGGCGACAGTGATGCACGTTGAGGGTGACGCGAAAATGAGTATAAGCGTGTTCCACCGAGATCAGATGCGCGCCCACTTCGATTTCGATCCCCAACTCTTCGCGAATTTCGCGAGCAATACAAGCTTCCACGGTTTCTCCCGCTTCGAGTTTACCGCCTGGAAACTCCCACAATCCTCCTAGCAAACCTTCTTGCCGGCGTCGGTCAATTAAAATCTGTCCGCTATCGTTCCAGATAACGGCAACACCAATATTTTTATGAGGAATGGGACGAGAAGAAGAGCGCATAGGTAACTGAGATTGCAGATTAAGTTGATAAGCTTGGCAGTGGGGAGTCCAAGGGCAACGATCGCAGTTTGGATTTTTCGGCGTACAAACCTTTGCCCCCAAATCCATCAGCGCTTGATTGAAATCGCGCGGGCGGTTCGGATCCAAAAGACAGTCGGAAAGCTGCCATAACCACTTCATCGCTTTATTCGGTGGCACCGACAATCCTATCACTCTAGCCAAAATCCGCTTCACGTTGCCATCGAGAACCGAAACCGGGAGATCGAACGCCGCACTGAGGATCCCGCCTGCAGTGGTTCGTCCGATTCCCGGTAACGCCATCACCGCATCTAAAGTATTGGGAAACACCCCACCGTGACGGCGGACGATTTCCTCGGCGGCGCGGTGCAGATTGCGCGCGCGGGCGTAGTATCCCAGACCTTGCCACGCTTTCAGCACCGCTTGTTGGTCGGCGCAGGCCAGTTTTTCCACCGTGGGAAACCGTTTTAACCAGCGTTCGTAGTAGGGAATCACCGTTTTCACTTGGGTCTGTTGTAGCATAATTTCCGAGACCCAAATTGGGTAAGGGTCTTGTCCGCGACGCCACGGTAAATCCCGACAATTCCTGCCATACCATGCCAATAAAGATTCACGCAGGGATACAATAACAGAATTCGGCAAACTCATCGAGGAGCTTGCCGAGTTTTGAGAGGTTGCGAGTTTAAAATTCCGGTGTTTTGAGTCCACGTTGCGATTCGCTGTCTCTGCTTACTCCGGGTCGGAAGAATGACCCTCACTCAATTGCAACGATTGTTCGAATTTCATGCGTTGTTCGGCGTTGCGGAGAAAATAGCCGCTCATCATGGCCGAAGCTAATAAGCGCCCGAGATGCTCGCGATTAGTGGTCACGGTGACGCCGAAATGTTCTGCCGGGAGATTGCCCAACAGTCCGACGATATTGCGTTCCATCACCTGAAACACTTCCGAAGAAGCGGGTTTAGAAAGTTGAGAGACCGTTTCGGGACTCATCGATTGGACGTATTGCCAGAGGATATTATTGTTGTCCCCATTTCCTTCACCGAATTCTGGGGAGCGATCGCGATTGGGTATTGGGTTCATGTTTGACCTCCGTTGAGTGGTTTGTTTGTGTAAGAGCTGTTAAGTGGTTTTGAGTTAAATATTATTTCGAGGGATAGCTGAAAAATAATTAAGTTCTTAACTGTTTCTAATGTAACAGGTTTCCTGGGAAAGGTAAGTAGGCGCAACCGAACAAAAAGGGACGGTTTGGGTGACGATATGGGAGTGTTGTAGGGGTTGTGTCGGGGAATTTAGGCAAGGTTTTCGCTCAAAGGACGAGGGCGTGAGACGGTGCGGGAGACCGGGTAGGCGATCGCCAACTGAAAACCGCCCCATCGCTACTGGCGCTGACAATGATTTCTCCGTCGCCACTGATGGCCACATCAGTTACGGGGGCGCGATGCCCCTTCAAGGTAGCCAGCAATTTCCCAGTGGGCAAGTGCCAGACTTTCAGGGTGCGATCGCGAGACCCACTGACCAGGGTTTGTCCATCCGGGGCAATTGCCAGTGCCCAAATCGTTCCTGAATGACCGTTGAGGGTCTGTTTTTCTTCTCCCGTGGCCAAATCCCAGACTTTAATCGTTTTGTCTAAATCGCCACTGACCAGGGTTTTGCCATCGGGAGCAACCCTGACACAAGTCACCGCCGCGCAATGGCCCGTCAGGGTGCCTAGTAATTCGCCACGGTGCAAATTCCACAGTTTAATCGTCTTATCGCCACTGCCACTGATCGAAGTTTGATTATCCGGATGAATGGTCAGGGATGTGACTCCGTAGGAATGACCTTCCAGGGTGCGGATCGACTCACCAGTGGGGAGATGCCAGAGTTTGAGGGTTTTGTCGCAACTGCCGCTAACGAGGGTTTGGTCATTGGAAAGCATTGCCACTGCCGCCACCCAAGAGGAATGACCTTCCAGGGTGCGAATTAATCCGCCTGTAGGCAGATGCCAAATTTTTATCGTATTATCCGAACTTCCACTGACCAAAATATTGCCATCTGCACTCATTGCCACGGACCAGATGGCATCTGCATGATGGCCTAGGGTGCGTAGCAGTTGTCCGGTGGCGAGGTTCCACACTTTAATGGTGCGATCCCAGCTTCCGGTAACCAAGATATGGCCTCCCGGACCGATCGCCACCGACCAGACGCAATCGCGATGACCGATAAAAGCTTTATCGCGGGTCATGCTTGCTGCCTGTGGGAGGGAAACCCCTGTGGGTATGGTTGCTGTTGTCGGTTCTGAGAGTCGCACAACGGCGAGCTGTTGGAGAATTTCCTGGGAATTGGCGGGGCGTTGTCCGGGTAAATGAGCCATCAGGCGATCGATGAAATCCAGGAGGGGGGGAGAAATGTGGGAAACGGCACTGCGCCAGCGCAACTCAGAAGTGTAGGCGTCGTAAAAAGTGAGGGGATGCGAAGCGGTCAGCAAATAGACGAAGGTGCGGCCCAAGGCAAAAAAATCGGATTGGGGGACCGTCCAGCCATTTTCTTGTTCTGGAGGGGCATATCCTCGGGAGATAATTGCGGTACCGGGTTGGCCGGCACTCATTTTGGCCAAGTAAGTATCGGAGACTTCGCGAACCGTGCCAAAGTCAATTAAGGCCAACTTTCCAGTGGGTTGCAGCATGATATTGCTCGGTTTGATATCCCGGTGGAAAAATTGCCGCGTGTGGACATCGTGGAGGATTTGGGTGAGTTCGGTGAGCCATAAATGGGCTAAGTGTTGGTCGATCGCCCGTCCGCGCTGTTTTAGCCACTGCTCTAGGTTGACCCCTTCGATTTTTTCCATGACCAAACCATGTAAGGGGGATTGACAAGCCGGATGATTTATGGTAAAAGCCCCCCCCGGATCGACTTTGGGAATGCCGGGGCGATCGAGCTGACTGAGCACCCGGGCTTCTTGGTGAAACAGAGACAGGGCTTTTTGGTGGGTGCTACAGTCGTGAAATTGCGCCAGATTGAGGAGTTTGAGGACTTTGCGCTGACCGTGGTGGTCGAGTTCGTAGGTCATGCTAAACCCCCCCTGACTGAGGGGGGCGATGGGGCGATACTGGCCGAGGAGGAGCAATTCAAAGCCACAACTGCGACAGAATTGCTCGCGATCGCCATTCTGGGGTTCGGGACAACCGGGGTTGATGCAGTAGCTCATGGCATCGCCTCTTGTCTTCTTTTTGCCCTAGGGCGGCATTTGCCATATTCTGATTTGTTTGTCAAGACCGGCACTGACAAAATGTCGATTATCTGGCGCGATCGCCAGCGCCCGGACATACCCACTGCTGCTAATGGTGCTTTTTAGGGTGCCATTACTCAAATTCCACAGCTTGATAGTGCCATCGCTGCTACCGCTGAGCAGGGTTTTGCCATCGGGACTAATCGCCACCGCCGACACGTACTTTTGACGCCCGTGGAGGGTTTTTTTTAATTCGCCAGAGCGCAGATCCCACAGTCTTACCGTACCATCGTGACTGCCGCTGGCAAGGGTTTCTCCATCGGGAGCGATCGCCAGGGAAGACACCCAGTCCGTATGACCGTAGAGAGTATCCACCCGAGTGCCAGAGGAGAGATTCCAAACGCCGATCGTTCTGTCGCTGCTGGCAGAAATGGCGGTTTCTCCATCGGGAGTGATGACCACTGCATTCACCCAGTTGCGATGACCGCGCAGGGTGCGCTCGAGCTTACCAGATTTGAGGTTCCAGACTTTCACCGTGTTGTCACTACTGCCACTGACGAGAGTCTTGCCATCACCCGATATGGCCACCGAATTCACCGCTTTCTCGTGACTGGAAAGGGTATATTGCACAATACCCAGAATTAAATTCCATGCTTTGATAGTGGTATCGTCGCTGGCACTGATCAGGGTTTTGCCATCGGGAGAGATGGCAAGGGATCTGACCCAGTTGCGATGTCCCTTCAGGGTGATTTTTTCTTTGCCAGAGGCGAAATTCCACACCTTGATGGTATAGTCCCAGCCGCCACTCACCAAGGTTTTGCCATTGGGAGCGATCGCCACTGAATTGACCCAATGACTCTGAGCTTTGAAGGGAGTGGGAAAAGAGGGCAAGTAACGGACGAAGTAAGCAGATTCCTCCCTGGAAGCTGATTCCAAATAAATTGGCACGGCTGCTACTGCCACGATCGCCGCGATCGCCATCGCTCCTTTCACCAACCAATGGAATTGAACCGAGGGGAAGGATATTGACGCAGGTGGGGCAGGTTTAAACGGTGGGGGTGGCGGTTCTTGCAATTGTCGCTCGAGTTGTCCTACCCGCAACAAAATTTCCTGGGTATTCTTGGGTCGATTTCCCGGAAAGGGTTCCATCAGCTCATCGATAAAATTCGCCAGCAGCGGAGAAATTCCCGGTGCGGCGTTGCGCCACAAGAGTTGTCCGGTGCGCGGGTCTTCGTCAAACTCGTTGGGATGAAAGCCGGTGAGCAAGTAGACAAAGGTGCGTCCCAAAGCGTAAAAGTCCGATTGGGGGACGGCTTTGTTGTTGATTTGTTCGAGGGGGGTGTAGCCGGCAGAGGTGATGCTGGTGATGTTTTGCCCGCCTCCGACTTTAGCTAGGTAGGTATGGGTCATTTCCCGGGCCGTGCCAAAGTCGATTAAGACCAGGCGATCCCCATCTGGAGAGCTGTGGGGAGTGGTAGGAGTCCGCACCATGATGTTGGCGGGTTTGATATCGCGGTGGAAATATTGCAGTTGGTGGACTTTTTGTAAGATCTGCGCCAGTTGTTTTAACCAGTGGAGGGCTTGGAGTTGGCTTAGCCTGTGGGGTGTGAAAGTGCTGAGCCATTCTTCTAGGTTTTGCCCGTGGATTTTCTCCATCACCAGGCAATGCAGGGGTTCGGGGCTATTGTGGGGCCAATAGAGAAAGTAACCATCGGCTTCGACTCGGGGAATGCCGGGGTCTTTGAGTCGGAGCAATACGGCGGCTTCTTGTTGGAATAGTTCGACGGCTTTGGGATTTTTTTCGATGAGCACTTTGAGCACTTTGGACTCGCCGCGATCGCTCACCTCATAGATTTTGCCAAAGCCTCCTTCACAGCTCAATAACCGCAATACGCGATAGCGATGGTTGACCAGCAATTCAGACCCGCACTGACAACAGATCTGGCTGTTAATGTTGGCGGGGTGGTTTGGTTGGGGGCACCTGGGATTGATGCAAAGGCTCATGGGAGGCTACCGTAGGAGGCTGTATTTGCAGTATAGGCAGGTTTTGCCTCCCGCGCCCACCGACCATTCCCCGGGGCAAGAAAGAGTGCTTTTGAGCTGAGCGCAATCCGCCAAAAGCTCTCGTTGTTCCTTTTTACCTGTGCTTTAGTCCGGTTTCCCCTCCTCATCGGGAACGTACTGAATCAGATCTGCAGGGGTACACTCCAATACTTTGCACAATTTATTGAGCTTTTTTCCACCGATGGCTGGCAGGTCCTTCGCGTTTTTCAGCTTGGAGACGGTTACCGGATGCAGTTGCATTTTTTCAGCCAGCTCATCATTGCTCATACAACGCTCTGCCATGACGACTCGCAAACGCCAGCGGATCATAGTTTGTTTCTTGTTTGTTTGTCTGTGTTTTTTTTAGCTTTCCCTCAAGCTGGAAAGACTGCAACGATAGCTTTTGACGCTATCGCTCGTCCTCCTCTCGAGGCTATTATTAATTTTTGTTGCTTTTTTAACTTAGCAAAATAATCAGTTAGTTGAGTGTGCTAGAATAGAGAGTAACACAACAGCGATCGCTACCGCCAAAACTATCCTGCTTTTGACCTTCTACGAACCGATCGGGGACTCTACCATGAAACCTCATCAAAATGTGACCCTGGAAACTTCCGTACCCAGCCTCATCGGCCAAGGCTACATTGACCCCACAGATCCGCAGCAGTTGCCGATCTCGCGCGAAGATATCGCTCTGGTCTTGGAAATCGAGCCGGCGCAAATCGACCCCGATGGCATTCATCGCTGGCCCCACATGCTGCACGTGCGTCTGCAAAGCGGTCGCTGTACTTGTGTCAGTTACCGCTCTTTACCCGGATGGGCAGAAGCCGGAGAAGCGGCAATCTGGCGCTGCGAGAGTAAGGCACAACTCTACGACTTGGCCGAGGTGGTGCGTGCTGAGAAAAAACGCTTCAAAAGCCGATATGCGCCGGAAACCCTAGCACAATGGCGGGAAGCGTGGAAGACCCATTGCGATCGCGTCGGGGAGATTGAAGCGCGGCGTGAGGAAGCCAATTCCTGGAAAGAAAGCTGGAAAAACATCGCGAAGTATTGCACCAATCTCAAAAGTTTCCAATTCTTCTTGGACGAATGGCGTCACCAAGCCACCAATTTTGCTGATTTACCCGATATCGTCCTCGAAACCAAAGAAATCTTGCAACAGCGCTGGAATTGGCTTTCTCAGGCTTCCTAGTACGGCAGAAAAAAAAGGTGAGCAGCGCCCACCTAACCAACTTCCATCCCATCTCAAATCGCACCTACCCGATCCCGGGAATCGCAGGATGGAAATAAAATGCCAATCCCAATATCAAATAAGTCGCTAACAGCAGGGTGCCTTCCAACCAATCGGACCGCCCATCAGAACTGACAGAATTGGCAATCAATACGGACACCGTTACCGCCACCAGTTCAAACGGGTTAAAGTTCAAATCCATCGGTTGACCCAACACCCAGCCGGCCAGGACCAACACTGGGGCGACAAATAGGGCAATCTGCAAACTGGATCCCACAGCCACGGAAACGGACAAATCCATTTTGTTTTTCATCGCCACGGTAACGGCGGTGGCATGTTCTGCTGCGTTGCCGATAATCGGCACCACAATCACCCCAGTAAACAGGGCAGTCAATCCCAGCATGGAGGTTGCTTCTTCTAGGGAATCCACCAGCAGTTCCGACTCTAGTGCCACTAGGAGGGTGCAAACTAATAACACCCCCGTCCACAAGAGGGTATTGGGTTTGGGAGTATGGGTAGGGTCTTCATCTTCCTGTTGCGCTTCTCCCACCTCGCACAGATAGGCATGGGTTTTCATGGAAAACAGGAGGGTGAGTCCGTAGACGAGAATCAAGACGATCGCTACTCCACTCGAGAGCTGCTGCATCCGGGTTTCCTCAATTCCACTGGAGGTGACATCCACCGCCGTGGGCAGCAAAATCGCGATCGCGGCTAAATTCATCGCCGAGGCATTCAGTCGCGCCACGATTGGCGGAAATTCTTGCTGTTTGTAGCGCAGCCCTCCTAAAAGCATGGAAAATCCCAGGACGAGAAGCAAGTTACTGATAATCGACCCGGTAATGCTGGCTTTGACCACACTCACGAATCCGGCATTGAGCGCCACAAGGGCAATAATCAGTTCCGTGGCATTGCCAAAGGTGGCATTGAGCAATCCTCCTAAGTTCGGACCGACCACTACGGCAATTTCTTCCGTAGCGATGCCCATCCAAGCCGCCAGGGGGATAATCCCCAAACAAGCGGTGATGAATATGGTGAGCGATCCCCACTGGAGGAAGTGACCGGCCATCGAAATGGGGACAAACACGAGCAAGCCAATGAAAATAATGTTTTTGACTGACATCAAAGTTGTTGGGTTATCCGTCGGTAATTATCTGTGAATCATTTGCAACCAGCAGTTGGCAGAAGGACAAGCGCCCTACAGATACGCCTGCCCCTGGATGCAAACTACAAGGAACTACAAGATTGATGGCATGAAGCCTCCCCCACCTGAATTGCGCGAGGTGGGGGTGTCGCAATCCTAACCTGGAACTGCGGTAGTCCACAAGTCACACAGACAGGCCCTGCTTCTAAGGGAACGAAAAAAGCGTTGGCGATCGGATTAAGGAGTTTCATGTTGTCTGTTCTGAAGCACTACATAGAAAATCAGGGCTACGATAATTAGTTGCTGCCGTTTTTCGAGCAACACCTGCCGTTGGCGAGGTGGGGGAATGCGTCACTCATTTTTTCAATGTTCAATTTTCAAAGTTTCTGCCCAATATTGACTCTTATAGGTTACTGATGAAAAGCGGCGCTCCCGAAGATGGTCTGGGGTGAGAATGAATGAAATGCAGTATTATAGCAATTTTTTTTAGAGTTGGGTTTTTCGGAACATTAAATTTTGTTTTAAAGTGTTAAGTAATCCTGGAGAGCGCGGCAATTTTAATGGGGATCGGTTATAGTGCTTACTGATGCTTCACAAACCCGGTCGGCAATGTAGCCACTAACGGAATTTATACCTAGAAACCCTATGGGTGGGGTGGGAACGGATCGCCGAGTGACCCAGACAAACAGGGTTGCGACGCACACTTCGGAAACATATTCCCGTAGCGCGCCTGATAGTGTGAGTGTTCTTTCCCAGTGGAAAAGAGACCCTTAACCCACACTGACTGGGGAAATTTGTCGTCCCCTGAGAATGAAGATATTGTCGTTTGTTAACACAAAAGCCAAGAAATAGATGACTAACCACTCTGAAACCGCCTCTGCGCTTGATGCGGCGTTAACCGAACTGAAGCCAGAAGTACAACAACCAATCAGGGAAAATCGCCCCTTAACCCTCGATCCCCTAAAAACAGCCACCGGGGTGTACGTGACCATTCACGGTCATTTCTATCAGCCACCGCGAGAAAATCCCTATCTAGATGCCATAGAAAGGCAACCCAGTGCAGCGCCATTCCACGACTGGAACGAGCGAATTTACCACGAATGCTATCGCCCGAATGCTTTTGCCAGAGTGTTGAACGATCGCGGGGAAGCGATCGGAATCGTAAACAATTATGAATATCTCAGCTTCAATATCGGTGCCACCTTAATGACGTGGCTGGAACGCTACGACATGGAGGTGTACAAACGAATTATCGAAGCCGATCGCAAAAGTGCCGAACGCCTAAACGGACATGGAAATGCGATCGCCCAAGTCTACAATCATATCATCATGCCCCTAGCCAACGAGCGGGATAAATACACCCAAATCCGCTGGGGCAAAGAAGACTTCCGCTTGCGCTTCGGGCGCGATCCCGAAGGCATGTGGCTTGCGGAAACTGCCGTAGACGCGCTCACCATCGAAGCCCTAATCGCTGAAGACATCAAATTTATCATCCTCGCGCCCTCGCAAGCGCAACGCTGTCGAGCGATCCCCACCGAGAGCAACCCAGAACCGGAGTGGCTAGAAGTGGGCGGCGGACAAATCGATCCCACCCGTCCCTATCGCTATTATCTCCCCGAAACCGATGACACTGGAGAGCGCAAATTTATCGATATCTTCTTCTACGACGGGCCGATTTCGCGGGATATGGGCTTTAATGACGTGCTGACCAGTTCCCAACATTTAGTCGGACGACTGGGCTTAGCCATTCATGGCGATCGCCGACCCAGCCAACTCCTGAGTGTGGCTACGGATGGGGAAACCTTCGGACACCACAAACGGGGGAAGGAAAAATGCCTCGCCTACGCCTTCACTGAAGAATTCTCTCGCCGGGGTTGGACGGTGACCAACTATGCCCATTATTTAAGCATCACTCCCCCCACCTGGGAAGTGGAACTCAAACCGATCACCGCTTGGAGTTGCTCCCACGGGGTCAATCGCTGGCAAGATGACTGTGGATGCGGCGGTGGCGGCGGCTGGCACCAAAAATGGCGGCGTCCCTTGCGCGAATCCCTCAACTGGCTGCGCGACGAAGCGATCCAGGTCTACGAAGAAGAAGCAACGCGCTTTTTTGCCGATCCTTGGGGGACGCGGGATGAGTACATCCAGGTCATCCGCGATCGCTCGGAGGATAACCTGCAGCGCTTCTTCGAACGCCACCAAAATCACACCCTGAAGCAATCCGAGCAAGTCGATGCCTTGCGCTTGCTGGAAATGCAGCGTCACAGCTTGCTCATGTACACCAGTTGCGGCTGGTTCTTTGAAGAAATCTCCCGCCCGGAAGGG
The DNA here is from genome assembly GCF_055795085.1 of Phormidium sp. CCY1219. NCBI lineage: Bacteria > Bacillati > Cyanobacteriota > Cyanophyceae > Oscillatoriales > Oscillatoriaceae > Phormidium > Phormidium sp. CCY1219. The sequence continues at coordinate 72,137 of NZ_JAYFEQ010000407.1, forward strand.
GTGCAAATTCTCCGCTACGCCGCCCGGGCGATCGAACTGGCAGGGGATGTGGCGGGGATCGAACTGGAACGGGAATTTATCGCTCGCCTCGCTTGGGCACCGAGCAATGTGGAATTGTTTAAAGATGGTGCCAATGTCTACCATCATTTGGTGCAAACTGCCCAAATTAGCTTAGAACAAGTGGCGGCTCACTACGCCATTAGCGGGTTGTTTGCCAACTATTCCGAACAACAACACCTCTACTGCTACCAGGCTTATCGCCGGGATTATCAGTTGCAACGCATGGGCCCGCTGACTCTGGCGGTGGGACAGTTGCAGTTGATCTCGGACATTACCCGCGAAAGTCTCGATTTGGTGTTTGCGGTCCTCCATCTGGGTGGCTGGGATTTCCACTGCTGCATTCAGCCGTTTGCTGGACGACGGGCCTACACCACTATGAAAGAACAGTTGTTTGCGGCGATCCAAGAAGCGAGTGTGGCGCACGCTATTCTGGTGATGAACGAGCATTTCGATGGCAAATGGTATAGTTTGCGCGATTTGTTTGCAGAAGAACGTCACCGAATTATGCGCCTGCTAAGTCAGGAAACTTTGATGAGACTCGATCAGCTTTACAGCCAGGTGTATCGCGATAATTATGGGGTGATGATGGGCTTCCATCGCGATGAGCTGCCGGTGCCGAAAGAGTTGCAGGTGGCAGCAGAAATCGCTTTGGGTCATCGCTGCATGATGGAGGTGACGGGTCTGGAACAGGAAATGGGCAATGCGGTTGGGGATCTGGAGAAGATTTCTTGTCATCTGAGCGAGTTGGAGGCGATCGCTACGGAAGCGGCACACATGCGCTGTCATTTCCAACTGAGCGAGGCGAAGCGGATTCTCGAAGGTCTGATCGAGCGATCGCTGTGGCATCTGCTGCACGACGCGAAAGCGGAAACGGTGGAATCGGCGATCGCTGTGTTGGAACGTCTGATCGCGGTGGGCGAAAAGCTTCATCTGGCTCTGTGTCTCGATCGCGCTCAAGAGCTTTTATTCTATTGGCTCCAGGGGACTCTCGCCGAACAATCCATTGGGGTGGATGAGGAGAACATTACACCGACAGATGCTTCGGATTCTTCTATTGACTGGCAAGGTTCGGGGTTGCGTCGTCGCCTGCTGTTGTTGGGTCAACAGCTTAAGGTGGATGTGAATCTCTGGTTAGAACAGCTTCAGTAATTTTTCGCCACATCCCGATTCCCCCCTCTGCCTCGCCGTAGAGGGGGGATTTTCTTTGCCATCGAGTGGGTTCGTCGGTTTTTGCCGATGTGACCTGTCAGGGCAATTGCTACATTGCTGGTTCCATTCCTCCTGGGCGATCGCCTGTGGTGCTTCGGTGCAAATTCTCCTCACCTTTCTCCGATTAATGGCTGAAAAATCTCCCAAAAATCAAATCAAGCGGGAACTTAATTGTCTGAAATTTCGTCTTTAAAATAATCAAATTTTTAGCAGGTATTTTTCCGCGAATACTTCACCCTTTACTACCAAAAATATTTCCTCTCGCGCAGGATAATACCCCAGGCAGAAATACGGGGTAAAATTACTGCGATCGCCCTGGATTACTGGCAGGGATCGCAGGTGGTTTCCCCGCTTCGGGTTTCCCTAGTTTTCTTTCCTCCTCTATCTTTGGCTGTAGAATCTTCCAGCACTTTGCTGGTAGGAAATCTCACTTCAGAACGATGAGTCTTTTGTCTTCAGCCAATTAGAATGAAGCTAGTCGAAAAGCTGGGATGAGAATGATATTTTAAGGTTTTTTATCTCGCAATCGATTGCGATCGCCAAACCGAAAGCGTTGAATATGCGATCCAAATCACAACCCTCCCCGATCGCAAACACTCAGGCACGGTGAGCAATCGCAATGACAACCTAGCCGTTTGCCTCGATGATTAAAATTAGCAAGTCAAGGTATTGAATTAAGGAGATAATCAAGATGTTTGACAAAATTTCTCTCGGATTGGCCTCTATCTGTGCGTTTCAGATCGCTGCGATGGGGTTCGCCTCCCCCGCCGCCGCTGAATACAGTCTCCATGACCCTCATCGCACTCTGACCCTGGACTGTTCCCAAGAGGAATGCTCGATTAGGGGCGAGACAACCGCAACATTCGACCCTCCCGAACCGCGCAAAATTCCCGAACCCGGAACCGTCGGTGCTCTGTTATTGATGGGTTTGGGAATGGTTTGCTATCACGGGAAGCGCCCCCAGGCACAAGGGTAATAATGGTTCCAGGGAAAATCTAGGCCAGTGCGATCGCGATCGCTTAGCGCATATGCCATCCCCCACCACCCCACCACTTCAGCAATCCTTCTCAAACCCGTTTTCCGAGAAAGCGGGTTTTTCGCACTCTATTCAAAGGCATTTGCAAAACTCAACTATGTCCCATCATTGGGCGATCGCATCATCCCTGAAGCGCAATTGAACCTTCTAAGTCCGGCGTAAAGCAATCAGCGCATTGCACATAAGCCCTGCCTCC
>NZ_JAYFEQ010000408.1:0-16758 GCF_055795085.1 Phormidium sp. CCY1219
CCCGGCGGAAGCGTTGCGGGAGGCGCAGTTGGAGATGTGGCAACGTGAGGAGTGGAAATCGCCCTATTTTTGGGCGGCGTTTACGTTGCAGGGGGAGTGGCGATGAGTGAGATGGTGGGGAGACCCAGCCTCCAGATAGGCCCGATCGCCATCTGCTGGGAACGAGTCTGGGGGATATTATATCACATTTGGCCGATTTTTCAATAAAAATAGGGCGGGCGATCGCGCTGTCGCCCCGGGCTTCGCTAGTGTTGGCCAAAACGCGACTATTAGTTGCGCTGCTGTCTCTGATGAATGGGAATTTTTAAGATAACTTCCGTTCCTTGACCCAATTGGGACAGACACTCTAATTCTCCGCGATGTTTTTCCACAATAATCTGATAGCTAATGGCCAATCCCAATCCGGTTCCTTTACCCACTGGTTTGGTGGTAAAAAATGGTTCAAACAGTTTTTGTCGCACGGAGTCGCTCATCCCACACCCGTTATCGGCAAGTCGGATAACGGCGAATTCACCGTCAACTGTAGTGCGAATTTGGATGGTCATTTGTTGTTGGTCATTGGTCATTTGTCCTTGGTGGTTTAGATCGGTTAGGGATGACTCTAAGGCATCGATCGCATTTCCCAGCAGATTCATAAACACCTGATTGAGCTGGCCCGGATAGCACTCAATTAAGGGCAGAGTTCCGTATTCTTTCACAATCTCGATCGCCGGTCGATTGGGGAGTTCGCGCAAGCGGCTATTTAAAATCATCAGGGTACTATCAATCCCTTCATGGATATCCACTTCTTTCACCTGGGCTTCATCCAGGCGAGAGAAGTTCCGTAAAGACCGGACGATTTCCTGAATGCGTTCTGCGCCCACTTTCATCGACTGCAGCAATTTTGGCAAGTCTTCGGCGATAAAATCTAGCTCGATCGCCTCCATTTCGGCTACAATGGTCTCTGGCGGTTCGGGGTAGCTGGCTTGATATAATTCGATCAGTGCTAACAGTCCCTCGGCGTATTCTTGAGCCGGAATGATGTTACCATAAATAAAGCTTACGGGATTGTTGATTTCGTGAGCAACGCCGGCGACAAGCTGACCGAGGGAGGACAATTTTTCGCTTTGAATCAGTTGAGTTTGGGTTTGTTGCAATTCGCGCAAAGCTCCTTCCAATTCCTGGCTTTTAGCTTTGGCGGTCGCGGCGGCGGTGGCTGCATCATCGTAGAGGCGGGCCTGGTCGATCGCGATCGCCAGTTGGGAGGCGATCGCGGTGAGTAACTCGATTTCGATGTCGCGCCACTGACGGCGATCGCCGCACCAGCCGACAATCGCACCCACTTCTCCCCCCCGGGTTTGCAGGGGGATATACACCCCCGCCTGCGCCCCTATTCCCTGCATAAACTGCTGCAATACCGGGTCTTCTACTCGGCTTGTATCTTCCACCCGCAGTTCTTCCCCGCTTAAAATATGCTCCTCCACCATTCTTCCCAACTCTGCGGTGGGATAAACCCCAAGCTGACTGGGAAGGTCTGGGGCGACAGATTCTCGCACCACTTCCCAGGCGGGGGGTTCCCACTGGGGACGATACCACGCAAAGGTACAGCGATCGAGGTGTAACGAGTGGCGCACTTCCTGGACGGTGGTTTGCAAAATGCGGTCCAAGTCGAGAGACTGGCGAATGCGGTCGATCAGGCGATTGAGCAGTTCCTCGCGCTGGGCGGTTTCTCGCAGTTGCGCTTCTCGTTCTCGCAGGGCGGCTTCTGCGAATACGCGATCGCTGATATCGCGATCCATCCCCCGATACCCTCGGAAATTCCCCTCGCGATCGAACATCGGGACGCCGCTACTCTCCAGGATAACCCGATGACCGTCTTTGTGCAAGTTGGTATTTTCCACAAATTTGAACGGTTCTCCTCCGGCGCAGAGTTCGGCCAATCTCTCACTCGCGCGATCGGCGTCTATAGGATGCATAATATCCGTTGGTTTTTTCCCCAATACCTCCTGCGGTTCGTAGCCCAAAATTTCGCGCACATTCGGACTCACATAAGTGTAGCACCCTTCCCCATCCACTTCCCACACCCAATCGCTGGTGGTTTCGATTAAGTTGCGGAATCGTTCTTCACTTTGTCGCAGGGCTTCTTCCGCTTGCTTAGGTTCCGTGATATTTTGCGACATCACCAAACAGGCAAAAATTTCATCGGCTTCGTTATGGAGAGGTAGCGCATGGATAATATAAGTTTCCTCGCCCAATTGAGATTCAAAAACGCTGGGGTCTCCCGCCAGGGCGGCGCGATACCGGGGCGCAGCGCGATCGCAACTCTCTGGGGGAAACACCTCCCAAATGCTCTTTCCCTCCACAACTTCCTTCGATAACCCCATTTTGGCTAATTCCGTACCCCCCGCCAGGATAACCCGCAAGTCGCGATCGAGCAAGCTCACCGCCCCGTTGGGGAAATTATCGACTAACGTCCGATACAGTTGCTCGCTTCTTCGCACTGCAGCTTCTGCTTCCAAGCGTTCCGTAATCTCCAACCCTAATGAAATTAACCCATTGACTTCTCCGCTTTCATCAACTATCGGCGTATTGTACCACTCGCACACAATCGTCCGCCCATCTTTGGTACGATTTTCATTCACATGATAAGTCCCGCCTTCCTGATTCAGCAATTGACTTTTAATCGGTTCGAGCTGTTCTCTTAACTCTTCCAACACGATTAAGTCAAATATATCGCGCCCATTTGCTTCTTGGGCACTGTAGCCGAAAATTCGTTCCGCTGCGGGATTCCACGCGACCACTTCCAAATTCGGAGTAAACTCGATCGCCGCTAGAGGAGTTTCGCGCACCAGCAACGAGAGTTTTTGCGCCGTAGCCCGTCGTTCCCGTTCCGCCTCTTTTCGTTCGGTGATATCGATATTATATACAATCAGACCCACAACTTCCCCTTCGCCATTTTTTTCCTGGGAAACCGATAGATAAACATCAGCCAAATCACCGGATTTTCGCTGCGTTTTTATTTCTCCCTCGTAACTTCCCTGTTGCTGAATTTGCGGCATCATCTCCTGCTGGAAATACATCACAGTATCCGATGGATAAAGGAAAGTAATCTCTCGACCGATCGCTTCCGCTGCAGCATACCCGTAAATTCGTTCCGCCCCCTGGTTCCAGCGAGTCACGTTCCCCTGTAGGTCAGTGGTAATCACCGCATCGCAAAGCTGGTCGAGAATGCGCGCCTGCTGTTGCAACTCAGCTTCGGCGCGTTTCTGTTCCGTAATATCTAGAATAAACAACCCAATTGCTATAGCGTTGTCACTGGTTTTCAAAGGAATTAAAGAACACAGTCCCGTCCGATATCCCCCCCGCATCGGCATGTTTTCGCTGATTTCTACATTAACAATCGATTCACCTGTGTTGAGGACGTATTGCAACGCAGGTTCCACATTATCAGCCAATTCGGGTAAAACTTCCCTGACGGCTTTTCCCAAATGTTCCGCTACCGAAATCCCGTGCATTTCCGCTAAGGTTTCGTTGAGTTGCAAGTAACGCATCTGGTGGTCTAAAATGCCGATACCCAGGGGAGAATTGTCAATCAAGGAATTCAGAAGTGCCTGTTGATGCGCCAGTTGACGTTCTAACGCTTTGCGTTCGGAAATGTCGGTAGTAATGCCAATAAAGCCGATAATTTCACCTTGGTTATCTTGAATGGCATCCGTGCGACCAAACACTTCAAAACACCGTCCCGATCGCGCTCTCACTTCCCGTTCCCCACTCCAGGATTTGCCGCTGGTAATAATCTGCAGCATTTCCCTCGCCACCGTTGAATCGGTAAACACATGGGGAATACCGCCGGCGGCATTAAACGCTTCCACGGTGTCGTAGCCGTAAAGTTCGGCAAAAGCGCGATTATGATAGATATGATTGCCCTTTTCATCGGCTATTGAAATTGCATCGCTGGCACTATCTACCGCTTTACTAATCCGCAACAGGGTTTCTTCATTTTGCTTGCGCTCGGTCATATCGAGCAAATACCCATCAAAATTGGTAATTTCACCGCTTTCATTGCGAGAGATTACGGTAAAATCATACATCCAGCGAAATTCCCCCGCGCCATTTTGCAGCCGATATTCTTGCTCGAACGCATTCACCCCGGTATCGCAATAATGCTGCACCTCAGCGGCAATTCGTTCTACATCCTCGGGATGCAGCAGGGTGGCAAACGGTACTGTTCCAGAGGTCAAATCCGCCGGTTGATATCCCAATTGCGTCACATTGGGCGATACATATTCCATCGGCCAATTAGCTTCGGGTTTCCAGCGAAACACGATAACCGGACCGCCCACAAATAAGTTTCTTTCTTGCTGTAATGCGGTTTCGGCAGCTTTGCGATCGCTAATATCCGTTATCGACCCCACATACCCGCGAATCTCCCCCATCTCGTTTCGTTCCGCCACCGCCTGGGACAACACCCAGGTTATTTTCCCCAAAGGATCGACCATGCGATACTCAATCGATAATCGGCGATTTTCTCGACGCGCGTTTTCCCATTCCGCGAAGACCCGATCGCGATCCTCGGGATGAATGGCACTCAGCCATCCTGTCCCCAAACTTTCCTCCCGGGAAAGTCCGGCAATTTCACGCCAGCGCTGGTTCACATACAAACAGTTTCCACTGACATCCGCATGGTAAATCCCCACGGGAGAGACTTGGGTGAGAGTTTGATAGCGCCGATCGCTCTCTCGTAATTGCGCGATCGTGGCTTGCAGTTGCTCGGTTCGCTCTTCTACCCGGCGTTCCAGTTCCTCGGAAGCCTCTTGCAGTGCCAGTTCCACCCTTTTACGCTCCGTGATGTCCATCAGGGTGCCAAACAACCGCACCACGCGATCGGCTTGTGTATAAGCTTCTCCTTTTGCATAAACATACCGAATCTCTCCCGTGGGACGGACAATCCGCGCTTCCAATTCATAGGCTTGGCCCTGGGCGATCGCTTGATTCACTCGACCTTGGAACTCCTCTCGGTCCTCGGGATGATACAATTGCACCAATTCCGCGAAGCTGGGTACGCCCTCGGCGGGGTTTACCCCGTAAATCCGAAAGATTTCGTCGGACCAGGTAATCCTTCCACTGGCGACCTCGAATTCCCAATTCCCCACATGCGCCATTTGTTGCGCCGCGCTTAAATCCGCTTCCCGCTTGCGCCGGATCCCGCGATCCGCGATCGCCTCGCCGATATCTTCGATCGCCTCAATAAAATAACTCGGCGATCCATCCGCATCCCGCACCAGAGAACGGGTCAATTTCACCCACACCACCGCTCCATTTTTATCAAAAAACCGTTTCTCCATCCCATCGGTGGCCATTTCTCCAGCCAAAAGCCGACGCTTCCCCTGCACATCTCTGGCCCAATCCTCCGGATGCCCGATATCCCGACTCTGCATCTCGGTTAGCTCCCTTGCATCATAGCCGAGAATCTCGCAAAACTTGGGATTGACCCGGATAAATTCACCCCCGATTCCCACCTGTGCCATCCCCACACCCACTCGTTCCCAGGTGGCGCTCAAAAAGTCGGGACTTCGAGAAGGAGATGCAGAGAACTCCTGGGCTGTTCCCTCAGCGCGATCGCCCTCCAAGGTCACGATCCAACCGCCTATCTCTCCGTTGCTCTCTCGCCACTGATGAGCCTGTAGTTTCCGCGCCTCTGTGGCGTCTGGAACGGATCGGGGAACCGATTCCCCCTCCCCCTGGAACTCTACCCCTGGAGAATCCCTTCCCGAGGTTTCGCCCAGATTTTCCAGGTGACAGGGTTGACCGATAACCCCTTGCGCCTCGAGTCCGTAAATCCGCAACCATTGGCGAGACACGGCGAGATAGCGCAGATCGCGATCGAGCATCGCCGTCGCAACGGGCAAATGCTCTAAAAACCGGGAGAATAAATCGGGACTTGCAGCAGCGTACATAGACTCTTGTCAAATCTTTCTTTATTGAGGATAATCAATATTTCGATAACTTAGGGACAGGAAGTTGGGTTGTCAGCAAATTAGGCGTCAGCCCCGCCCGGGAATCACAACCCTCGATTTTTCTTAACCGTGACTTTTCGATATCTCTTGTTTTACAAACCCTATGGCGTCTTGACTCAGTTTACCGACGCCAGTGGCGCTGATGGGGGCACCCCGCGTCCCACTTTAAAAGATTATATCCCCGTACCGTCGGTTTATCCCGTGGGTCGGCTCGATCGCGACAGCGAGGGACTGCTGCTGCTGACTAATCGCGGTCAGCTACAGCACCGACTCTGTTCTCCCCAATTCGCTCATCCGCGCACCTACTGGGTGCAGGTAGAGCGCATTCCCGATGCGGCGGCGTTAAATCAACTGCGAAATGGAATCTCAATTCAGAATTATCGCACTCGTCCGGCGAAAGTCAAGCAATTATCTGCCCCCCCACCGTTACCGCCGCGCGACCCACCGATTCGCTACCGCAAAACCGTGCCCACCTGCTGGTTGGAAATGACCCTGACTGAAGGCAAAAATCGTCAGGTTCGCCGGATGACGGCGGCGGTGGGATTTCCCACCTTGCGATTGGTTCGCTCTGGTATTGCTCATTTGCGCTTGCAGGGATTGGAACCGGGCCAGTGGCGGGATTTGACGGCGGAAGAAGTCAAAGCTTTGCACCAACTCTTGCGCTGATAATCGGATTGCTTTTGCGATCGCCAACATTTCGTGGCTACAATTGTTCCTGAGTTGGTTTTCCGAGTTTAACCTGCACCACCTCCGGCTCAGTCCCGCTCTTGTTTTTCATTTAGTTTGCATATATTTAGGAGTTTAAATTGCGATTTTATTGTCGGTTAATATTTGGGTCAATTTTCGATTTTTTACTCTCTGCAAAAAGAAGCCTGAAAACTCACCTATTATTTGAATTGGTTATTTTTTGGAATAAAAAGGTTTGTCCTATAAGGATGAGGAAACATGGTTTCTAGGAAAATGGAACTGCTGTTTGCGAGATTGCTATGAATGGCAGGAGAGATTTTAGTAGGGTAATAAAATAAAGGCTGAGGCGAGTTTTTTTAAGAAAGACCAAACCGTTGAGAGAAATACATCCGAGAACAAAGATAGGTAGAAGAAATATTGGGGTAAAGTGGGGAAACAACATAACGGATTTAACCCGATGAGTTGGCATGGTTTGCAGTAGCAAACTAACTGCGTAAAGAAAGTGAAGAAGCGGTGGAGTCATTGGCTCACCCCCTAGGCAAATCGATCGGGGGGGGGTAGAAGCGGTGAGGAGAACTTTACCGTCTCAGGAAAACCCAGAGTTAAGGCAGAATAAAGAAGGCGGATTGAGTTGATTTGTGTATTTTGAAGCTTGCAACCCGGTTGATTCGGGTTGTATAATGGTCTGGGTTTTGCTACATTGAACGTAGGGAAGGGGTGGACAACCCGCAGGGGGACATTAAAAACAGATGGGGAGAAAAGAAGCAGGGGGCATTTTTTTGGGGGCGGTGACCACCCCGGGAAACGCTCTCGGGAAAACTTTATGAAAACTTCAAAAAAACTTTAACAAATTTTCACATTATCCATCACATCCAGTCGAGAGGAGTTCAGGAATGACGTCGAACAGCTATTTTAGCGAGTGGAGCGACCCACCAGAGTACCGCGAACCTCAAATGAGCGATAATGCCCAGTGCGGCGATCGCGATCGGCGAGATGCTCCCAGGCGCGTCTCTTCCTCGCGCGCAACAGTTGTTTCCCCCGATCGCGCACAATCCAACCGCGATCGGACAGACATCTTTTGTCCAGCGCCCTATTTTAACGCAGAATTGCCAGATAACATTGAAGGAGACTACAGCGAATCCCTGAGGGACTCCCCGCACTGGCGTCGGCTTTACTTTTACCTGGATTTAACCGCCTGTATTCTAGCAATTAACCCCCAAGGAGCCTCGATATTGGGTTACGCCGCACCAGAACTGATAGGGCGAAATTTTTTAGATCTGATTTATCCGGAGGATCGCCAGCGAATCCAACGGAAACTGAAGGCTCTGACTCGTCAAAAAGCCTGTCAGTGGTGTCCGAGAGATCGCGGTTGTCTCTCGCCTCCCTTCCCCCTGGGAGAATTTCGCCTGCAATGCCATGACAAGAGTAAGCTGTGGGTCAGCGTCACCCTGTCTTGCGCTGCCGGTGTAGGTGAGAAACCCGGTTTATTTCTCGCCGGGGAGCTGTTTGCCCGCACCCAGGAGGGGAGTGAGGAAGCCACTGCGGGTATGCACCCCCAGGGAACCCGAACCCCTGCCCCAGTGACGCAACCCCTTCCTGCGTTCCCGGACATTTCCCCAGAAGCGATCGCCGCCATCGAAGCCAAGCAACTCGGCTGCATCGCCGCCGCAGATGACCCTCCGGCAAAGCATTGCGAAAATAGCGTCGTCCCGGTGTTCGAGCAAACCCTTGCCCGCACCAAAAGCCCAGTTTTCATCACCAATCCCCGCTTACCGGACAATCCAATCGTCTATGTCAACCCCAGTTTCGAGCGACTGCTGGGCTATAGTGCCGCCGAAGCGATCGGGCGCAATTACCGCTTCTTGCAATCTGGCGATCGCGAGACATTCGCCAAAATCACCCAGTGCATCGCCCAAGGCAAAAAAACCCGGGCGATCGTCCGCAACGCCCGCAAAGATGGAACCGAGTTTTGCTGCGAACTCTCTATCTATCCGGTCCGCAATTGTGCGGGAGAATTAACCCATTTTATCGGCATCCAAAACCAGACCGCAGACGTCAGTGCGTCGGCAGCACAATTGCACCCCGCCGCAGAGCAAACCACCCCCCCCAAGCCCGATTCGCCTCCGCCCAAAGCGCCCGGGGGCGATAGCGAACAACACTATCGCCGCATTGTCGAAACCACCAGCGACGGACTTTGCACCCTCGACCCTGGGGGAAACCTCTCCTATGTCAACCCGCAACTGATGAAAATCCTCCAGCTTTCGGAAGCTGAGATGCTCGGAAAGCCATTTTTGGACTTTGTGGACGAGCGCTCTCGGGCGATCGCATCTGAGGCGATCGCCGAAACTCGCTACGGTGTCTCTGGGCGACAAGATTTGCAATTGCGTCGCCCCGATGGTTCCTCCCTGTGGACCTTGGTCTCCTTCCAGCCGCTTTTTGACCCGGGCGATCGCTATGCAGGAACCCTCGCTACCCTCTGCGATATTAGCGATCGCTTCCGCGCCGAAGTCTCCCTAACCCATCAGTTTCAGCGGGAACGCTTGATCGCCCGCACCATCGCCCGCATTCGTCAGTCGCTTCACCTCGATGCCATTCTCAACACCGCCGTCACCGAAGTGCGGGAATTTCTCCAATGCGATCGGGTCTTGATTTTTCAATTCCAGCCCGGTTGGAAAAGCGGTACGGTCCTGGTCGAATCCGTTGCCGACCCTTGGCCGAAAATCGTCGGCACCACCATCCACGACCCTTGTTTTGAAAACCTCGTCCCCCTTTACCTTCAAGGTCGCATCCATGCCATGAGCGATCTCGATGCCGCTAATCTGACTCCCTGTTACGCCGCTTTACTCTCGGAATTTCACGTCAAAGCCAATTTAGTGGTGCCCCTGGTCACGCCGAGTCGGGATCCGAGAACCCTCAACACGATGGATTCTGAATCTTCGACGATGGGGTTATCCAACCTGTGGGGTTTGCTGGTGGCTCATCACTGTTCCTCCCCCCGTCACTGGTTGTCTCAAGAAACCACATTATTGCAACAATTAGCCGCGCAATTGGGAATTGCTATCTCTCAGTCCCAGTTGTATCGTCATCTTTCCCAAGTGGGAAGCACCCTCGAACTTCAAGTGCAAGAACGCACGGCACAATTACAACAATCCCTCGAATTTTCCGATTTGGTCTGCCGCATTACCGATAAAGTCCGCGAAAGTTTAGACGAAGCTCATATTCTGCAAACGGCGGTTGCAGAATTGGCCAACGTTCTCAAGGTCGATTATTGTTGCGCGGCGCTTTACGATGCCGATCGCACCACGGCAACCATTTGCTACGAATCCAGCCAGTCTAACATGGGGTCGGGTTTGGGCCAAGTGATTCCCATCGCACAAGCACCCCATGTGTTTGACAAATTATTGGCCGGCGAATATTTTATCGCTTGGGATACCGGGCAAATGCAATATTTTCAAGGTCCTGAATTGGGGGATTTAGCTTGTCCGGATCTGGCGCAAATGGTGGCGGCGAAGTTAATCGTGCCGATTTTTGACGACCGAGGGGCGATCGCCCATTTGGCACTGTTGCACTCTCAGTCTCGGGTGTTTGGCGACCCGGAAATTCGCTTGGTGCAGTTGGTGGCGTCGCAATGCGCGATCGCCCTGCGTCAAGCTCGCCTCTATCAAGAAACCCTGGGGAAACTCGACGAGTTGGAAACGCTCAATCGTCTGAAAGATGAATTTCTCAGCACGGTTTCCCACGAATTGCGATCGCCGATGACCAACATGAAAATGGCGATCCAAATGGTACAAATTCTCTGCAAACAATGGGAAACGCCTGACGCTGACCCCGCTTCCATTCCCTCCTCTTCGGTGCGAGACCGTCTGTCAAATTATCTGAGGATTTTACACGACCAATGCGAGCGCGAAATTAATTTAATTAACGATTTGCTGGATTTGCAGCGCCTAGATGCCGCTTACACTCGGGAAGTATCGGAAATTCAGTTGGAACATTGGCTCGCAGAATTAACTGCGCGCTTTGAGGACCGCACCAACCAGCGTCAGCAACATTTACACCTCAATCTTCCCACGCCACTCCCGCCAATTGTTACCGAAACTTCCAGTTTGGAACGGGTGATGATGGAGTTGTTGAATAATGCCTGCAAGTACACGCCGCCGGAAGAGGAGATTATCGTTTCTGCTACTGTCAAGGGCGATCGCATCCGGTTGTGCGTTACTAATACCGGCATCGAAATTCCACCCGAGGAAATGAATCATGTGTTTGAAAAGTTCTACCGCATCCCCAGTGGCGACCCTTGGAAGCAAGGAGGCACCGGTTTGGGGTTGGCGTTGGTGCAAAAACTCACCACCCATTTAGGAGGGCAGATTTTCGTGGAAAGTGGCGATCGCAAAACTTCTTTTATCGTGGAAATTCCGCTAACCTTAAATTGAACTTTTCCCCCTGACGGATAACCGGGTAAGCGGGCAACCACGGTTTTGCAAGCGAAGTGCAAAGGCGCTAAACGCGGCCTTTGGGGTTGCATCGTTTCCCTCGGATGACTTACTTAACACATTTAACTGTTTTTGTCAATTATTTTTCCGGAAAATTTTGGAGCAATTCTCCCTCGGCGTCGGGGGGGTTGATTTTGCTGCATGTTACGGGTGCAATTAAAATTGGGAAAGTTATGGTGTTTAAAACCCTGTTTAAAATCTGAACGTTAACCTATCCATTCCCTAACTGGAAGTATTCCCATGCTTGTCTGTCCTCAATGTCAGTTCCAGAATCCGAACACCCACAAGTTTTGCCAAAAGTGTGGCACCTCTTTAACCCATAAGTCCTGTCCGGAATGCGGCACCAAGGTAAGGGTGAGCAATTTGCGCTGCGATAATTGCCACGCGATAACGGGTCAGATTTGGTGGGCGATCGTCTCGCCAAATGGCACCCCATCTGCGGCGCAAGAGTCTGCCAATCCCCTGGAGTCTGCGCCCCCGCAAGAAGCAGAAGCGGCGCAAGACTTGCCCCCCGTGGGCGTGGCACCTGAGTCGGAAATGCTAGAGACGGAGGTCTCTTCGGACACCGAAATTCCCATTGGGTCTTCTACTGCAGGGATAGCCGGTTCGGCGTTCATGGCAGATGCAGATGCCTCAGCAGAGGTTTCTGCCGAGGCAACTCCCGCCGAGGATCTCGAAAACCGGGAAGAATCGGCAGTGGAAAGTCCGGAAGCGCTACCGGAAACTGAAGCAGCGCAAGCATCGCAAGCAGAAGCGATCGGTGCTGAAACCCCCGGGGAAGAAGTGGAAGAGGACTCGGTTTTCTCCTCAGAAGTCGATGCAGACATGGAAGCATTGGAGGGGAGTGAATCTTCCGCGCCCATACCGATGCCGGCAGGGAGTTATCTCGACTCGCAACAACGGTATCAATTGCTAGAGGAGGTGCCTCGGGAGGCTATTTCGGGGGAGGTGACGGTTAAAGTCTTGGATACTCAGCCCCTGCAGCAGTCGCCGCTGTCGGCGTTGAGTTCTCACTCTGTAGAATCTTTTTATCCCGCTTCGGAAATGACCTCGCAGAAAGAAACACCGGCGTGGGCAATGGCAATTCCGGCGATCGCCCATGCCTATCTCGCCCTTCACGGCCACTTTTATTCCAATTTGCCGACGATCCACGATGCTTGGCATCAGGATGAACGGGTGGTTTTACTGTTAGAAGACCGCACTGAGTTGCCGCTTTTAGTCAATAGCGCCGAAACTGCACTGACTCATCCGGCCCAGGTGTTGCATTGGGTGCAGGAAATGACGGAACTGTGGGCGGGGTTAGAAGAGTGGCACTGTCGTCAAAGCTTGCTCGAACCGGGGAATTTGCGGGTGGATGAAGACCAGGTATTGTGTCTGCAGCGGTTATATGCGGAGGACTCGAATGCTCCCCCCAGTTTAACGGCGTTAGGCGCACTGTGGCAAAGGCTGTTTAATGGTTCGGTGGCGGCGGATGATGGCGAGGATAGCCAACATCTGGTGCAGTTGCAGGGGTTGATGGGGGAAGTCACTCAGGGAACGGTCTCGACGATGGAGGAGTTGCGATCGCGCTTATCGGAACTCGCGAAGCAGATCGAACCCCCCCCGCCCACGGTTCCGC
This sequence comes from Phormidium sp. CCY1219, assembly GCF_055795085.1. Taxonomy (NCBI): domain Bacteria; kingdom Bacillati; phylum Cyanobacteriota; class Cyanophyceae; order Oscillatoriales; family Oscillatoriaceae; genus Phormidium; species Phormidium sp. CCY1219. Next base: position 12,792 of record NZ_JAYFEQ010000408.1, read on the forward strand.
CCACGTTCTCGGGGGGCACCACTCGCCTGCAAGGGTCGGACTACTTTGAGGATGTGGAGGATTCGGACGCGCCGACGATGGTGATGCCGATGGAATTGGCGTCTCTGGCGGCGGCGGGTGCTACGGATATCGGACGCCAACGGACTCATAATGAGGATGATTTTGGCATCGAAACCCAGCACAAGGAACGTCTGGGGTCGCGATCGCAATCCACTCACTGGAAGGGTCTTTACATTCTCTGCGATGGCATGGGGGGCCACGAAAGCGGCGAAGTGGCGAGTGCCCTGGCGGTGGATACCCTGCGCGAATATTTGCATACCTACTGGCAAGAGAGTTTGCCGGATAGCGAAATTCTGCGATCGGCTATCTTGCACGCGAACCAAGCGATTTACCAGCGCAATCAAGAAGAACTGCGCGGCGGTAGTGGTCGCATGGGGACGACGTTGGTGATGGCTTTGGTGCAAGATACTTCGGTGGCGGTGGCCCATGTGGGGGATAGTCGTCTCTATCGGTTTAGTCGCGATCGCGGTTTGCAGCAAGTGACCCTGGATCACGAAGTGGGTCAGCGGGAAATTCAACGGGGGGTGGATCCGGCTACGGCTTACTCTCGTCCGGATGCTTACCAACTGACTCAAGCCCTCGGTCCGCGCAATGAGGATTTTGTCCGCCCTGACGTTCAGTTTTTTAATGTTGAGGAAGATACGTTGCTGATTCTGGCTTCTGATGGATTGACGGATAACGATTTGTTGGAGAAGTATGGCTCGACTCACATCGAACCGTTACTTGAGAAGAATGCCGATCTGGCGCAAGGGGTGAAGGCGTTAATCGATCTGGCAAATCAGTACAACGGTCACGATAATATTACGGCGATCGCCATCCGCGCTCTGGTGGAAGAAGATTGAGTGGTGGGTTGGTATAATTCGTGAGGTGGCGGGGGAGCGGTTTTCTCTTGCTCTCTCCCTGCCTCTTTTCTCGACTGTATTGTTTTGTGTTTTCAGGAGTTTCCAAGGTGGTTACTCTCGCTCTGTTAGATTCTGCAAACCAGACTCCCCTACATCAGTGGCGGTTTGACAAGCCGCAAGTCATTCGCGTGGGGCGATCTCCGGAAAATCAGGTGGTACTCGACGATCCGGTGGTGTCTCGCCAGCATCTAGAACTGCACCCCCCGCAGGATAGTCAATCGGGTGATTATTGGCAGCTTGTCAGCTACGGCACCAATGGCACCTTTGTCAATGGCCAATTCGTTTCTCATCAAGCGTGGGTCAATGATGGGGCATTGATTCAATTGGCATCGGGCGGTCCGGTGCTGAAGTTTCAGATGAGCGTTCCGGCACCCAAACCCCAAACTGCCGCACCCCGTCGCGGATCCGCAACATGCACTCACGCGAACAATCCTCCGAATACTTTATTCTGCATTCACTGCGGTCAACCGATTCAGGTGGAACGTCAGATTCGCGAGTATCAGGTGTTGAAAACTTTGGGACAAGGTGGAATGGGTACGACTTATCTGGCGTTCGTCCCCCCGGAAAAGGGCAACTCCCGTCCCACCATGTTGGTGCTTAAGGAAATGAATGCGGATATGACTCGCATCCCGAAAGCGCGGGAGTTATTCGAGCGCGAGGCGCGGGTGCTTGAAGGTCTCGCTCATCCGGGAATTCCCCAGTTTTATGATTTTTTCGTGGAAGATGGCAAAAAATATCTGGCAATGGAGACGATCCACGGTCAGGATTTGGAACGGCGCGTTTTTCAGCGCGGACCTGTGCCGTTACCTCAGGCGATCGATTGGATGATTCAAACCTGTGAGGTATTGGAGTATATCCATTCTCTCGACCCGCCGATCGTGCATCGGGATATCAAACCGGCGAATCTGATGGTCAGGACAATCGATAATCGAATTGTGGTTCTCGATTTTGGTGCGGTGAAGGAAATCGGCACCCCTTTGGGTACCTGCATTGGCGCACCAGATTATACCGCCCCGGAACAGAACCGAGGGGAACCGCTTACCCAGTCGGATATCTACGCGATCGGTGCGACTTTGATTTTTTTGCTGACTGCGGAAAGCCCCCAGAAGTTTTTTGAATTGCACGGACAAAGTTATGGGTTTAATGTGAAAAATGACCCGCGCATCACTCCGGCAGTTCGCGCTACCATCGAAAAAGCAACCCAGGCGAAACCGAGCGATCGCTACCAAACGGCTGCCCAACTCGCTCGTGCCTTGGCAGCCTGTTTGTAGGGGGTGAGGGATGGGTGGAGCGATCGCTCTTCACATCCTCACTCCCAAAACCCATTGATGATGTGTCGTCAGGGGCTTTTACTCATCCTCCTCTTCCCACGACTCCACCGCGATCAGATGGAGTACCGGGTCTTTCATCGAAAAGCCAAAATCAAGCAATTCACTTTTCCAAAACTGCCATTCATCACCATACAGAAAGGCAATTTTCCACAGGCTATCGCTGGGCTTCAGGATTTTTGAGTCTACTAGCGATCGCACTTGACGCTGTAATTTCTCCATCGGGTGACAAACCTTCTGGCTCATAATACCTCTTAAATTTTCCAAAAATTGCAACTTTTCTATTGCTTCTCAAGACTATTTTCCCAATGGCCGCACCCTGCACTCGCCCCATCCTCGTAGAGTTGACGGCGGATTTTGGGCGAACCGGTTGTTCCCGTTTGGTGCCGCGATTGGAGACCCGTTTCTAAGCATTCTCTCCGAACGCTGGCATTCAGAAACCGAAATGGGTGACCTCGCTTTAGTCTCGCGCTGTAGATGTTTCGGCATCCTCTTTCCACTGCATTCCACGCACTGTACTGAAATAATCGTTGATTGATACTCCCGTGGAAACAGCTCTGTTGTCTGTGCAAAGAATCTGAACCATTGTAAAGTTTTACTTTTCAGCGATTGCCTCGCATCCAGGCGAACCTTCGATTGACCTAGGTTGACATGGGTCGCTTCTAGGTCTCCCAGAACGCGCTTTACCCCGAATAAAACGGAGCGGCGCTCGGTACATCAATGCCTAGATTCGGTAGTCAGTTGAGAAACTACTCTATATCTTTTATCGTAGCACGCTGGTTTTGGCAAGTCTATTTTTAATTTTTTTTTCAGCTGACGGTTTTTTCGATTTCATCCTGTGCGGATCGCGATCGCAACTCCGTTTTCCCCTCCCCCCGAAAAAGCGCCTGCGCCTCCGGTAGAAGTGGTAGCGGTTTTCCCATCGCTTCTCCCGCCGTTGTATGGCATCAACCCGCATCTGGTTCGCCAAAGCGCGCACCTGCGGCATCCCGCCACTTTCCTCGAAAGCCGATTTCCCCTTCCTTAGATGAGGAATTGTGCTTTCCGTCAGCATCTTTTGATTCCAGCGTGCCACTGTTCGATCGGCGCGATCGCGACGCTTTCGCGCCTGAGACTTGCCGCTGAATTCGCTATGTCTGTGAAATGGGTTTTCTCCCCCATCATCCCTCAGGCCACATTAGTGCCCGATATGGCAATTCCACCCCACCGAACCGATGATAAGCCCCGGTATGTATGAATCGGTCTGGGTGAACTTTTTGCCCTCAGACGAGGGGAAAAAAGTCCGGTAAACTTAGCTTGACAGTTCCTTTTGGCCTGTCACTTATTTACTCTACCATAAAATGTTCCAATTTTTTCGTCGGATTTTTACAAATTTTTTTGGGGATTAACCCCCCTTTTTTTGTCGGTGGCGATCGCCACCGGCTGTGCTTCCCTATTCCCTCGCCAGGTCACCGGTGCCGCAGCTTTTCCGCCACTGACTTTGCAGCTTTGGATCCGAGTCTACGGGGTCTCGGCTCCGCGATCGCAACTATAGGCTTCACAAGTCCCACTTGCCAATCTCTCCACCTCTGGGCTTTTCACCCGAAATCAAAGAAGTCATTCTTACCCCTAACGGCTACCAAACTTAGATAAGTCTGGTCTTCTGGTCAGGTGAGCTTGGGAAAATAAAGTCTTACC
>NZ_JAYFEQ010000409.1:0-16745 GCF_055795085.1 Phormidium sp. CCY1219
AACCAACTGGCAAAATCGCGGCTAAACTGTTCGGCGAGGAATTTGCAGATGTTGTCGTACATGGGGTTAATTTACCAGAAGGGTAGGGGAGAAGGATTTATACCCCACGGTGTAATTGCCTTGCCAAGGCTAAATCGAAATAGGTGGCGTCATCGGCATTTCCGGCGAGGACGGTAAAGGGGGCATCGGGTTCGCCAAGACTATCGAGAACCAGTGCGGCACCGGAAAAATCCTGGTTACGAGTGTAGTCATTGAGTGTAATAATGGTGGTTAGATCGGCGCTGCGTGCTGCCAATAAACCTTGGTGGGAATCTTCGATCGCAAGGCATTCTTCTGGCTGTAAATTCAACTTTTCTAAGACGTAGTGATAGATATCTGGTGCGGGTTTTTTCTCGGCTACCATATCCCCGGCCCCGATCGCGTCAAACCAGGAAAGACTCTCCGGCGCGATCGCTCTTTTTAACAATGCTTCTACGTTTTTCTGGGCGGAAGTCGTCGCGATCGCCAGACGCATTCCTTCCTCTCTCGCTTCCTGTAGCAACCGCCTCACCCCCTTTCTTGGCTCAATGCGATCGCCGACCAACTGCCGAAAATGTCGCGTTTTCCCAGCGTGTAACTCGGCAACAAACCCATCTAAATCCCCTGGCAAAGGAAAATTAGACTGATACTTTTCTATATAATGGCGGATGCGTTCTTTGCCTCCGGCAACTTCGAGCAATTTGCCGTAGAACTCTACCGACCAATTCCAATCTAGACCCGCATCGGCAAAAGCGCGATTAAACGCGGGACGATGAGCATCCCGTTCGGTTTCGGCAAGGGTGCCATCCACATCAAAAATCAGAGCGCGAAGTTCGGTCACGGTCGAGCCTCTTCTAATAATGAACCACAGATAACACCCATTTTCACAGATTTCTCCGTGTTAATGAGCGTTATCTGTGGTCTGAGAGCGAACTCATTTTAGCAGCAGCGCGATCTGATGACACCCTGAGTGCTTAACCAGCAACTAGCGGTCGCCAAAGCCAAAAACGGTGTTGTGCAACCACTACACGCCGTTTCCCCTAAGCACAAACCAGGCGATCGCACGGAATCGTATCCGCGAGAATCGCACCAGATACCCCCCCCGTATGCACTTCCAGCACTGCCTCGGGATCCGTGTGAAACAGCAGACGTTGACCCGGGAAGACCACCCGTTCAAAATACCAATTGGCAATATTCGCGATGCGGACAATCTGGATCTTGTTCGTGGTATTCACGTAGCAACAAAGGAGTTTGCTGGAGCAATCTGTAGCTGTTACGGGAGTTTCGAGATAAGCCATCATTCAGAGCCTCTTGTAAAAGAACGCAGCGCCTTGCTGCCCCTAATTTCAACGTCTCTTAAATATTAACCTTTTGTTACATTTTCTGGGAATCTTCTTAAGATTATGTTAAGATTCTTAATTTTTTGCTTCACAGCGCCCACTTCAGTTTTCCTCGGGGGAGGAATTGAGAATTGAGAATTGAGAATTGAGAATTGAGAATTGAGAATTGAGAATTAGCAATTGAGGTAGCTTTCCCCACTTTCATCGCCCTCTACCCTGGTGATGGGTGCCATAATTTGCCGAAGAGGTAACTTTACTGATACGCTCATGGCTATGGATCGACACCGATAATGGCAGGAGGCAAAGGCGTGATTCGGATTCGGGGAATTGTCAAAGCCGCTGAAATCACCAGAAATCGGTTGCAGGCGGGGATACCGAAAGACGAAGTAAGAGATTTTCAGGAATTTGTTGCAGGTACGATTGCTCAAATTCAGTGCATTTGTGCCGAGGAGAATATTGGACCGACGCATCTGCCCACGCCCTCGCGCAAAGCCTATCAGTTTCTCACCCAAATCGACTTGCACAACTTGCCCGTAGTGGAGGAAACGGCCCCGATTGCCCCCTGGAAGCCGATCCGGATGAAAAATATTCGCAATCAGCAACAACAGTTGTTAGGCGCGATCGCGAAACTCGCCCAAAATCCCCACCCCAGCCAATCCGAAACCCAGAATTTACTCGATCGCATAGAAGAAACCCTCACCGCGATCGAGCAAATCTGCGCCAACCAAAATGCCACCCCAGCCGCTTTGTCAAAACCTTCCCGCCACATCTACGCTTGGATGAAATTTTTAACCGATGAGAGCAATTTACAACGGCATCTGAGGGCCACTCGGCGCAGCCAACAAATGGCCGAAAAAATGTTATGGGGTCTGTGCGCCCATTCATGCGAAACCATCGCCGTCCATTTCATTCACATGGCGCATTTATATAAAGGTCGCCTCACCGATTCTGCCGCAACGCTTCATATTAACGAAGGGTTTGTGAGTGCCGAAGATGAAGTATTAAGGGCATTAGTCACCGCCGGATTGTGGGAAAAAACCCCCGAACTGAGCCAAACCATTCGGCAATACATATTGTGCGAACAATATCGAGATACCATTCTGGAATTAGATTGGATAGTGGATACCGAGGCTGAAACGGCGAAAGGCAAGTGCTACGATTTAGAAACCCTATTCGAGAAAGTCAATCGAGAATATTTTGACGGGCAAATGGAAAAACCTCGCCTAACCTGGAATCGCGCCTTTACCGCACGCAAATTTGCCCATTACGAGCGGTGGCGCGATCGCATCGTGATGAGCATTAGTTTAGACAGCGATCGCGTGCCACAATTTGTAGTAGAATTCGTTTTATATCACGAACTGCTACACAAAAAACATAGCGAAAAATGGGTAAACGGACGCTTAACCGTGCATACCCCAGAATTTCGCCGGGAAGAGCAACGCTTCAAACAGTATCGCGAAGCCGATAAATGGCTAACCCTCTTAGCGTCCCAGTAGCAAAACCCGGGCGATTGAAAGACCGCCGAGGCAAGCTTTCGCGAGCTTGACTCGGACGCATTTTTTGACATTGATGCCACCGACCACGATATCAGTCATGAGATCGCACTCCCTTGTCCCCATCGGAGATGAAACGCCAAATGTACAAACAAAGCACTGTCATGTTCTGACTTACATTCGGTGCATCTGCATCGAGATTTTCGGAAATGGGTAGTAGACCATTGCCCTCCTCGGACATGCAAGAGAAAATGTAGCGCTTGCTACATGTGACCAAAAAAGTGCAGGCGATCGCCTTCCGAGGGAACCATGCGCCTGCGGTTGCCCCACCTGACATCACAAGCGGGTTCCCGGTTTATGTAACTTTTTGTACAAAAATTGCCCCGGTTCCACCGAGTTGCTAGATAATAAGAGAATCGCGAAATGTCATATCTGCCCTAGGCCACTCCTATATCTACCGCTTATCGGAGAACGAGATGTCTGATTCCAGTAGAACCGCCAAGCAATCCCTAGACTACCGATTCTTACTGCTCGCGCACATGGTTTGTGGGGACGGTCAGCTCCATAAGAAAGAAGAGCAAATGTTAGAGGAACTTGCCGCGCAGATCCGGGTGGGAAAAGGCACCCTCGCCGAAATGGAGAAAATATTGACCCAAGACCAAGGGCAGATGAGCGTGGAACTGGTGGCTCACAGGGTGACTCGCGATTTGCAATATGAGGCGATGCAGCAAATGTTGGCGGTTGCCTGCGTCGATGGATCCTGTTCCCCGAGCGAGCGCCAGATGGCAAAGCAGGTGGCGCAAATCTGGAATTGGCCCGACGGGGAAATGAAAAAACTGCTCGAACAAGCGGAAGACATTCATCTTCTGAATCAATCCGACATCAAAGAGGGGGAAAAAGACAAATTATCGTTCGGTGCGCGCTTGCTTGCGGGAGCGGATTCTCTAATATCGCGATCGCTGGTGGATAAGCTAGGACAAATCGCTCCGGACAATGTAGGGCGCAAAGTGGAACATCTGCGACGCGAAATCCTGTTATCCGGGCCAGAGTACGAGCGGGCGATGGCTCGCTGTGCGGCGATTTCTCAAGAAGATTTCCCATTGGCCAAAAAAGCACTTCAGCAAACCACCGGGACGCTTCTAGATTTAGCAGATAATCTGCAAGGGGTTGTCCGAGAAATACAGAACAAAACTGGCAGTAACTGTCAGGGAAGCACAGAGCAAGAAGCCGCCCAACAACTGGAGCAGATCCAACAAGAATTGAGGGCTGAAATTCTTAAACAAGTCCATAGATTGCGCGCATCACTGGAAGCCAAACAACGCGCCCTCAATTATTTTACCATTGCTTTTATGGGAAAACCGCAGGTGGGAAAAACCACTCTGCAAGCCATCATTACCGGGGAAAGTTGGGATGCGATCGGGGGCAGAAAACAGCACAGCACCCCACTGAATCGCGTGTACGAGTGGAAAAATATTCGCATAATTGAAACGCCATCGGCGCGCCCGGTGGCAAACAAAAGTGATGAAGAAATTGCAAAAAGTGTGATTGAAGAAGCAGATATCATCTGTTACACCGTCACTACTGGTAGCATTAAAGAAAGCGAATTTAAGTTTTTGCGGCTGCTGAAGGAAAAAGACAAGCCGCTGATTATTTTACTCAATGTCAAATATAACCTGCGCGACTCTCGACGGCTACAGTCTTTCTTAAAGAACCCGGATAAACCGTTTTCCCAAGAATACAATAGTAGTCTGAGCAGAGATATCGAGCGCATTCGTTGCTATGCAAAAGCGCATTATGGCAACAACTCCTTTGAGATTGTGCCGGTGATGCTGCGTGCGGCTTAGATGGCTCGAGAACCGCAACACGCCAAGCAGAAAACCAAGCTTTTTCAAGCTAGCCGGATGCAAGATTGTCTCGACTCAATCCGCGAGTCATTAGTTGAGCATGGAGCGCTGCGGCGATCGCAAACCATGCTTGGTTCCACAGTGGGGGCGATCGAACCCGCTTACCAATGGGCGATCGACCAAACCACTGACTATCAACAGTTGAGCAAAACCCTAAAGCGCAAGCATCAAGAACTCCAACAACGAATTGAAAAAACCGCCCAGGAGGTTAAGGAATCTTTACGGGTAAAGATTGAGGCAATTTTTCAAGACGCCGTGAATGCCATTCCTTCTTTTGCCAAAGAAAATTGGAACTCTAATGAAGTTGCTATGAAGCGGGGATGGGAGCAAAAACTCAACCGCATCCGATTCGAGTCCCGACTGAAAACCGCCTACAAAGAAGCCGGAGGGCAATTTAATAAAGAAGTTAGCGAAGCGCTCGAAGCGGTGCGTAATGAATTGGAATTAGTCCCCCAATCAAACAGCACGAGTTTTCGCATTATTCAGCAAATGGGTGAACAGTTTATCGGCCAAAAATTCTTGAAAATGTCAGATACTATAGTGGCCATATCCGATACAATCGGCCTAGGGGTTGCTTCTACCGTAGGGGGTGTATTAACTGCTGCGGGTGTGACAATGGGTGTGATTCCACAGATTTGTCAATCCAAAGAGGAAAAGTGTAAGGCGGTACAAAAAATTATAGAGTCTTTTTCAGAAAACCTAGGATTTGAAAAACAAAAAACATTGAAAAAAACAGACAAGTATTTTAGTGAATCATTTGCTGATGTTGCTAAAAAAATTAGCCTTTACTTTGTACAATCACAAGAGGGAATAGAAGGTTTTGCGCGCTGTTTAGAATCATCGAAAAGCCAGTTGTACTGCTTTAAAACCAACCTCAATAAGGCGTATGCTAAACGAATTATTGATTTTTGCTTGGAGAAATACGAGCCGCTTGCCGATGCAGCCATCCAACAAACCATTGCGAAAGTCGAACGCAATTTGGGACAGCACATCAATATTTTTATCCGACCGGGAGTGAAATTGAACAAGCTCCCCCCAACCTAAAACTTGTTTTACAAGAAGAGATTAAAATTACCCAATGACTTTTAAAAAAATGGAGCAAAAGCCGATGACAAAAAACCTCTATCATTTCCGGGTATGTAGGTGGCAAATCACTTCATAACCTTCGGAACAATTTGACAAAAAAACGCGAAGTCGGTTGATATCGAGAAAGCTACGGCAACGGCGGAGGCGTAAAACGATTCTTGCCAGTGCCAGTGCGGATAAAACCATCGCGCTTTGGAACTGGAAAACCCAACAATAACCTCGTACCCTAATCAGTCATTCCGGCGTGATTCGTTCCCTGGCATTTAATCCCGAGGGGAGAATTTGGGTCAGTTGTGCTGAAGATAACGCGATTAAATTATGGAACCCGAAAATGGGCAAAGAACTTCGCAGGATTGTCGGACATTTCGGATGGGTTCTTTCCGTCGCGATCGCCTCTAATTATCGCATGTTAGCTAGTGGAAGTGCCGATGCGAAAATTAAACTGTGGGACTTGAAAACTCAGAGGTTAATTCGCACCCTTGCCGGACATTTAAGAACCGTAACCTGTATTGCATTTAGTCCCGATGGGAAACAGCTTGCCAGTAGCAGTGAGGACACCACAATTCGCCTGTGGAACGTTGCCACCGGGGAACAATTGCATGCAAATTTTGCAAGACAATTCCATTGATTTTTATTGTGCGATCGCCTTTAGTCCCGACGGAAACACCTTAGCCTCTGGCACTTGCCATCGCGAGGTGAAACTTTGGCATCCGATTGAAAGCAAACTGCTTTGTACTTTATCCGGGCATGAATCCTGGGTGCGTTCCGTTACCTTCAGTCCCGATGCCAAGGCGCTTGCCAGTGCCGGTTTTGATAATACCATTAAAATTTGGCGATCGACCGGGTGAAATTGGTCTCCCCGACTCCGGGCGGTGCAAATTATTGATGCGATCGCAATTTTTGAGAAAGACGGTAGTGGATGCTGGCGCGGTTTAACCAACGGTCATTAAACCTGCCGATTCCACGCCGCAGCACTATCGAAAAAAATTTTTACGATTTCGCCAATGTCTAACTCATTTCCCGTGATTGAAGTTCCAGCAGATGCCACTCAAGCCCCCGAACAACTGGGCACTAAATTTAAGTTTTGGTTTGAAGACCCAGAGTGGGGAACCTGTCTCTATAAACAGTCTCGTCCCAATACTGGAGAAGATTGGGCAGAAAAAATTGCAGCTCAATTGTGTGAAATTATCGGATTGCCTTATGCTAGAATTGAGTTAGCAACCTGGAGAGGTAATCGCGGCACGGTTTCTCCTTCGTTTCTCCCCAAAGATGGAATGCTCATTTTGGGCAATGAGATTCTAGCAGGGATGATGACGGGCTATCCCCAGTTCCAATATGCACAAGTATCGCAACATACGATTGATGTGGTACTAAGGGCGATTAGTCTTACAATGGTGAATATTCCCCCAGATTGGATACCACCAGCAGGTATCGATAAAGCAGTGGAGACATTTGTGGGATATTTGCTATTAGATGCTTGGATCGGGAATAGCGATCGCCACCACGAAAATTGGGGATTTATCAGTCAACCGAGAGACCCCTCAATCAAATATCTTGCTCCCACCTACGACCACGCCTCCAGTCTGGGTCGCGAATTGCTTGACTTAAAACGTCAGGACAGACTAACGAAGCGCTCTGTTTCTGCCTATGTAGAAAAATGCAGATCTGCACTGTATGCTCATCCAGGGGATAGAAAAGCCATGAAAACCTTTGAGGCTTTTCGTGAAGCGGCGCAAACCTATCCAAACGCCGCTTTAGTGTGGCTCGATCGCCTCTCGATGGTGTCAAGTCGCGATACCCTAATGTGGTTCCACCGAATTCCACAGAATAGAATCTCAAGCATAGGGATTGAGTTCGCTCAGCAAATCCTAGAAATCAACCAAAGGAGGCTCCTTGCACTGAAGGAGGATTTATGTTGAAAAAACTATTTGTTGCTTGGCAAGATCCAGTGAGTCGCGCGTGGTTTGCGATCGCGCAATTAACCTACTCAGACAATCGCTACCAATTTACTTATATTCGCGGGGTAAAAGAAGCCTGCAACCGAGCCAATTTTCCGGGATTGTGGTCTTTTCCTAACTTAGAAAAAGTCTACGAATCACCCGAATTGTTTCCCTTTTTCAGCAATCGGGTTTTAAGGCGATCGCGTCCGGATTATCCGGATTATATTCGGTGGTTAAATCTTCCCGAAGGCTCAGACCATCCGATGGCAATGCTTTCTCGCAGTGGCGGCACCAAGCTAACCGATAATTTTGCCCTGTTTCCCTATCCAGAAGCCGACGATCGCGGACGCTACCACCTCTACTTTTGCGCGCATGGGTTACGCTATATGCCCTCAGCAACCAACCATCGCATCTTGCAGCTTCAAGTGGGAGAGCGCTTGCTGATGATGCACGACGCCCACAATGAATACGATCGCCTCGCCTTGATGTTGCGGACAGAGGATTTCCACCTTGTAGGATATTGTCCCAGATATCTCTTAGATGAGATCTTTAACCTGCTGCGCCAAACTCCCCAAGCGGTGACAGTCACCGTAGAGCGCGTAAATCCGCCACCCGCCCCCCTGCAAATGCGGTTGCTCTGTCACTTGACAGTGGATTGGAACGAGTTTGAGCCGTTTTCCAGCCCGATGTATCAACCTTTGCCAGAAGCGATCGCCCCTCAACTGACATAATATCCTATCCGGGCGCGCCGATTGAAATGCTTCTCCCAGCACAACCAGAAGCGATCGCCCCTCCCTCACGGGTAGGGTGGGCAACTTGTTGCCCACCTGACAGGTAGTGCTTTTTCCGACCTCACTTGCCACAAATGCGGGATTTGAATCGTCCGCATTTGTGGTAATCCACCGCGTCTAATCCCCTTCCCAATTATCAATAACGCTGGGTCGGGTAGCGGGAGTGGGGAAAATTTCCGCGAAACCCGCCTCCCGTTCTTCCGGAGTTTCATCGGCCCATTTCCACATACTTTCGTAGAAAAAGAAAGACACGCCAGCAAATCCCATATTGCGAACCAAATCCACTTTTTCGCGAATCATATCTAACGGCATGGGACGACCCTTTAACCCGGTTAAAATGCCCACGCCTACCGGGATATTTTCCCGCGCTGCTTGCACTTCCGGTTGCTGCAATTCGTCGATAAACCGATCCATATCGTCGCGATAGACTTGGAGGACGATTTCTTCTACCAAACCGCGTCGTTCCCAGGTTTCCCAGTCGGCGAGAAATTCTTCGTAAGAAAACTTTTGCGGATTGGGGGATAAGGCGACGATCGCCTCTGAGTTGCGGTCTTTAATAGCGCGAAACAAGCGAGCTTTGAATTCGGTAATTTTATTAGCTCGCCAGCGCAGCCATTCCGGGTCTTTCGGGTCATTAGGTGGCGGGTTGCCGTTGTGTTCTTGTTTGTACAATTCTACGGTATAATCATCGTAGCCGTATTCGGAAGGTAAGCCTAAATGGTCGTCGAATTGAATGCCATCGATATCGTAGTTGGTGACAATTTCGAGGACTAAATCGAGGATAAATTGCTGCACTTCGGGGTGAAAGGGATTGAGCCAGACGCGGGGATGGATACCTTCCATTTTCACTTGGGTGCCGTCGCGGCGGTTGGTAATCCAGTGAGGGTGACGTTTGGCGAGGGGGGAATCTGCCGGTGCCATGAAGCCAAATTCAAACCAGGGAATGACGCGCAATCCCCGATCGCGGGCTTGTTCGATCGCCTCTTGCAGCATATCGCGCGATCGCGTGCCGTAATCCGGGTCGAGGTCTTCGTCGATGGGGGTGACGAGTCGCACCGATCGCCCGGTGGCGCGTTCTGCCACTTCGCTCGGATATAGGGTATATCCCCAGTTCCACACGGTGGGATACACGGTGTTAAAATTCAACTCGGCTAACCGTTCCATCGCCCGAGAGAGATTGCGGCGAGTGAATAGCACATCGCTGTCGATATTGGTCAACCACACGCCGCGAATTTCCGAAGTGGGGATGGGAATCGGAGCGCGAGCGATATACTCGGAAGAGAGGGGAGACTGGTAGCCCATCAGCGCTTGACAGAGGAAGGCGGCGATTTCGGCGCGGGTGGCGAAGCGATCGCCGTTTAGTTGGCGCGGGTTGGGGTAATTCACCGCCAGACGGCGTTGCGTGGCGGCGGCGACCCCCAAGCGGGCATAACCGGGAATTTGCTCGGCATCGTCAAATACTTCCGTTAAAATGCTCTCGCTATTCCCCCTGGGCGAATACTGCAATCCACTGGCTAAACCCACCAATGCTTGCACCCGGGTAATTTTTTGCCTCGGATTAAACCGCCCTCCGGGATATCCGGAGAGAAAGCCGGTGCGATAGGCGGCGCGAATCGCAGGGTGTGCCCAATCCCTGGCGGGGACATCGACAAATTCCCGCGCCTCGCGCACCGGGGTGATATCGGCAAATGCAGTATCGATCGCGGTGGCAAATTCGGCCCTCGTCACCGGCAAGTTGGGACGAAAGGTGCCATCGGGATAGCCGTTAAAAATTCCCCGGGTTTTCAATTCCTGGATGCAAGTTTGCGCCCAATGTCCTCGCACATCGCTAAAAGAACCTTGGGCGCGGGCGCTTAAGCTAACACAATGGGTCAGGGTGAAGGCGATCGCCACCACCCGAGCCATTTTCCACGGACTTACGTCAAACCTATCTAAAACCATTCGTTTTCTCATGCCAACATTCCAGACAATGCGCCGATTTGGGATTGAGACCCTCGGCAAAAAACAGATTTTTCATTCCTCTATTAACCCCTTGCCAATTATGATAGAATAACCTGCAAACTTTTCCCCAAACTGATGATAACAAATTGGCGGGTAGCCCCATACCCTGGTTAGGTCGCGCCCCTGCCCCCGGAGGATTCCAGAGGCAAAGAAAACCGAGACATTGGACGGGGTTTTGTTCAAAATGAGGGTTGGCATTTGCACGCCAAAGAGGTTTGACTCTACAATACAACTGAAAAGCCATACCATCCGCCAAATATTGCCCACCTTAACCCCGGTTAGCCGATTATGAATTTCCCAACTCCCGTCATTTCTCTAGAACAAATTATCGCCCAAACCAGCAGACTCTCGCTGATTATAAGCCGATCGCGAAATTTAGCGGAAATTCTGCATCTAGCGGTAACAGAAATCCGCCAACTCCTGCAAACAGACCGAGTGCTGATTTATCGCTGCATGGGCGATGGGAGGAGGAGTGTGGTGGTAGAGTCGGTTGCCCCTTACCGGGAGTCTCTGCGGGGAAAAACCCTGCATTGTCGCGGTTGCGAGACAAAAATCCTCGAGGGTGATTTTCGCGTTAGGGCGATCGCGGATATCCACAGTCCCACTGTCGATCCCCATGACCGAGAATTTCTCGCCCCGTTCCCGGTTCGCGCCCATCTCTGGGTGCCTTTATTAATCCCAGAAAATTCCTCCCCTGGCAATTCTTATTTTCCCGTTTCCCCCCGCCATCTTTGGGGATTTTTGATGGTGCATCAAGTGGAAGAACCGCGAAGCTGGGATAATTCACAGAAGGTATTGTTACAGCAGATTGCCTTACAGTTAGGAATAGCCATTCAACAGGCGCAATTGTGGGAACAATGGGAGAAAACCCAGGGGGAAGAAAACGTCACCGTAGCCCCCTTAGAACCGAGGGGAGAAATTTTAGAAAATCCGTTCCTACTCCCAACTTGCGAAGCGGGAAATGCAATGAGGGATTGTGCGGAGGTAAAACTTCCGACAAAAGCGCGAGAAAACCTCAACGAAGCGTTAGAACAGCGAGTGGCGGCGCGAACTGCTCAACTGCAAGATTATAACCATCGACTGCAGCAAGAAATCGCCCAACGCAAAGCGGTGGAAAAAGCCTTGCGAAAGAATCAACAATTGCTGCGGGCAGTGTTAGACAATTCCAGTGCGGTGGTGATTTACATAAAAGATTATCGAGGGCGTTACTTGCTGATTAATCGGCATTACGAAACGTTATTTGGGATTAACGAAAGCGATATCATCGGCAAAACCGATCGCGATATTTTTCCCGAAGAAATTGCGGAAATTTTGTGGCAAAATGACCGCAAAGTGCTGGAGTGGGTAAAAACGTTACAGTTTGAAGAAGAAGTCCCGCAAGTAGACGGATTACATACCTATATTTCGATAAAATCTCCTCTAGGCGACGAAAGCGATCGACCCTATGCGATTTGCGGCATTTCCACAGATATTACCGAACGCAAAACCCTAGAAAAAGAACTGACAGCGCGAGAAAAAATCCTCACTGCATTCTTTCATGCTGCGTCCACGGTTAATGTGGGTCTGTGCATCCACGATCGTCGTCTTCGCTACTTGCAAATCAATTCAAATTTAGCCGAAATTAATGGGTTAAGCGTAGAAGCGCATCTGGGAAAAACTATCGAAGAAGCAATACCGAAGCTCGCCCCTTGCATCTTACCGATGCTGCAAGCGGTACTGGATAGTGGTCAACCGATTTTAAATACAGAAGTCACCGGGGAAGTACCGAGTCAACCGGGTATTCAACGGGATTGGTTGGTGTCTTATTTTCCCATTTTTGGGGAGAATCAGAAGGTCACTGCTGTGGGGGTTATCGTCACAGAAATCACCGAACGCAAGGAAGCGGAACGGCAACTCAAGCAACTGAATGCCGACTTGGCGCGATCGAATCAAGAACTGGAGCAATTTGCCTATATTGCCTCCCACGACTTGCGAGAACCCCTGCGAAAAATTAATAGTTTCACTGAATTACTTGCGGAACGCTATCGGGGGAAACTGGATGGGAAAGCGGACAAATACATCGGCTATATTACCGATGGGGTGGACAGAATGCAACAACTGATTCAAGATTTGCTAACATATTCGCGGGTGGGTCGCCATGAATTAGTGTTAGAAATGACTGATTTGGGAGAGTTACTCGATCGCACCCTGATGGATTTAAGCGAGGCGATCGCTGCTGAAAATGCGGCGATCGTTGTCGAAAAGTTGCCCAGGGTGGCGGTGAATCCGGTGCAAATCCGGCAACTCTTTCAAAACTTAATTGCCAATGGGATTAAATTTCGTCGCCGCGAATCGCCTCGGATTGAAATTAACGCTAAACTTGAGGGAGAAGTTTGGATCGTTTCGGTTTGCGATAATGGGATTGGCATCGAAGCGCAATATGCAGAGCGCATTTTCGCCATCTTTCAGCGCCTCCATACTCGGGAAGAATATCCCGGGACGGGAATTGGTCTAGCGGTGTGCAAAAAAATTGTGGAACGCCACGGAGGACGAATTTGGATGAAGTCTACGCCGGGAGAAGGGACGACGTTTTATTTTACCCTTCCCGATCGCTTCGGGTAATTTGTCACCATAAAAAAAAATTATGAGGAACGACCGCACAAATCCGCCAAATATCCGGGAATATGCTACCTTCAAACGGTGGGATTTGGATTGCAGTGGTGCTAGGGGGTTGCAAAGGGGGAAGATTCCTGCAAACAAACAAGTGGACTCCGGGGTATGAACAGTCAAAACGTGGAAATTTTGTTAGTTGAGGACGATTTAGGCGATATTGACCTGATTGAGGAAAGCTTCGTGGAATCCCAATTGCAGGTGAATATAAATGTGGTGCGAGATGGGGTGGAAGCGATCGCCTACCTGAATCAAGAACCGAAGTATGCCAATGCCATCCGTCCGGACTTGATTTTACTGGATCTTAACCTGCCGCGCAAAAACGGTCAAGAGGTGCTAGCCGATCTTAAAACCGATCCGAATCTCAAATCCATTCCGGTGGTGATTATGAGCAATTCAGATGCGGAAGAAGATATTGCAAGGTCTTATGATTTGGGAGCGAATTGTTATGTGAAAAAACCCATTAGATTAAAAGATTTCATCACAATTGTTCGCTCGATAGAAAGTTTTTGGTTTACCATAGTCAAATTACCACCACGCATATGATAAACGGCGATAGACTGAAGATTTTATTGGTAGAAGATGATTTAGGAGATGCAGATTTCCTGTGCGAGTTATTGGAGGTGGTAGAGGAACTCCAGTGCGAGGTGACTCGCGTTCAGCGCTTGCAAGGGGCGATCGCGCAGTTGTCCGAGGAAACCTTCGATGTGGTGCTGCTGGACTTGTCCCTTCCAGATAGTTACGGTTTGCAAACTCTTTCGCAACTTTACCCGCGATCGCCCCAAACCCCAATTGTAATTCTCAGTGGCTTAGAAGACCAAACCGTTGCCATTCAAGCGGTACAAAACGGGGCGCAAGATTATTTAGTCAAAGGGCAATTTGATGGCAATTTATTAGGGCGTTCGATTCGCTATGCAATCGAGCGCGAAAAAATTTTACACCTGCTCGAAAAGAAAGAAGACGAGTTAGAACAAGCCAATCAAGCCCTAGAAAATCGGGTAAAACAGCGCACCAAAGCCCTGGAAGAAGCTAACGACAAACTGCGAATCGTGGAAGCTCAACTGCGGGAATCCCTGGCGCAAGAGAAAGAACTCAGCGAGCTAAAATCGCGCATTATTACCACGATTTCCCACGAATATCGCACCCCCCTGACTACCATTGCCTCCTCTACAGAATTGTTGCAAATTTATTCGCATAAATGGGACAATTCCAAGCAAGAGCGGCATTTTCAAAACATTTTAAGAGCGGTGGAACGCATGACGGAGTTAGTAGAGGAAGTGCTGTTTGTCAATCAAGCACAATTGGAGAACCTCGAAATCCAGCGATCGCCGATTCAAGTGCGGGAATTTTTCCAGGAAATCCTAGAAGAACAGCAAGTCACCGTCGGCGATAAATACAGCCTCAACTTGACCGCCGAAGGGGAGTATAGTGAAGGGTGGCTCGATGGCAACCTGCTGCGACAAATTGCGGTCAATTTGCTGTCAAATGCAATAAAATATTCTCCTGAAGGAGGAAGAATAGAATGGCGCCTAAACTGCGATCGAGATTGTTTGAGATTCCAGGTTAAAGATGAAGGAATCGGCATTCCAGAATCCGACAAACCCTACTTATTTGAATCTTTCAGACGGGCCAACAATGTGGGAAATATTCCCGGAACCGGACTGGGATTGTCCATTGTCAAAAAATGCGTAGAGCTGCACAACGGCGAGATTTTCCTTCGCAGTACCCAAGGGAAAGGAACTACCGTTACCGTAATTTTGCCCACCGTCAATCCGGAGAAAACCGCCGCAGAAGGGTGAAAAAAACGCCACTCAACCTAGCAAGGATTTTTTCATTTTAATGTGGGCAATTCCCGCTTCGTAAAAGCGATCGCTTACTACTTCAAACCCTAACTGTTCGTGCAAGCGCTTCACGTATTCTTGCGCGTGAATCACGGCTTCGGTTTTTCCCTTTTTCGCCGCCACTTCCAGGGCTTTTTCCATCAATTTTTTGCCGATTCCGCGATGTCTCGCTTCGAGCAATACCGCCAGTCGTTCGATTTTAGCCACCGTATCCTCTAGATAGCGAATGCGCGCCGTTCCCACAGGGGTTTGGTTTAAATAGGCTAAAACATGGTCTGCAGACTCATCCAACCCATCAAATTCAATTTTCGGATCGATGCCTTGTTCCACTTGAAAAACCGCGCGTCTGATGAGTTCGATGGCGCGGCGTTCTTCTGGGGTGGTAACGCGGGTGACAACAATCTCGTTCATGTGGGATGTGCCTTGAAATCTAAACCTTTGGCAAAAAATAGCTTGACAAAAAATAGAAGGTGCGCTATCCTATCGCTAACGCACCGGGTTTCTGGGTTGGCGCTTGTAGTGCCCCCCAAAGAAAGTTGTTTTTAAGGTTATAATAGGCCGTCGAGTTCTAATTCTTCGATCGCCTGCAACCCGCGCGGATCTCCCACCCGCAACAGGGAAGATTTGGCATCTTCGCGCACTCCCATATCTTCATCTTCTTCCAAGGCTTCGATTAAAGAATCGATCGCACCGGCATAGACCACATTTGACGGGAGTTCGCGACATAATTGCCCAATCGCCCAAGCGCAATTACTTCGCACGGCTGCTACCGGGTCTTGTCGCAAGCCAACAATCAGCGGCGCGACAGCAGCGATGACTACATCATATCCTACTGAGGCGAGCTGACCGAGAGAACTGCCGGCCCACAGGCGCACCGCGGGAATGTCAGTTTTCAGGGCATCCACTAGGGGAGCTAACGCACGGCGATCGCGGCAATTTCCTAACGCCCAGACTACTCCTTTGCGGACGTAACCATTCCAATCGCAGTTGAGGACTTCAATCAAAGGTTCGACCACATCCGGACTGGTATTGCGTCCGAGAGCATAAGCCGCACTCACCCGCACCAAGGGACAAGGGTCTTTTAACATCAAAATCAGGTGCTTGATGGCGCGATCGTCCTGGACTTCGCAAAATGCCCGTGCGGCTATCATCCGCTGTTGGGGTACGGGAGACTCCAACAACGGCAGCATTTCCTCTGGATCCGGCTTGGAGGGTTCTGATTCCTCCCAACGATCTAGAGGGCTTTCTAGTTCGGCGTCGGTATTGAGTTCGCTCAGGTCGTTATCGTACATACTGCCACTTTACCATAAATCCCATTCATTGATACCCTGCACCGTTTGGGGATCCGAATCAACCGCATGGTTTGGCCAAGTACCGTCTGTCTCCGAAGTCCCCTTCACCGCGAAAAGTCTGGCGGGTTTATCCCTTGGTTGCGGTTCCCCCTCGGGTGAAATTGTCTATAGCAGTTCTCATATGGGTGAGGTAACGAATTTTTTACCTCGGAGGTGCATTTCAAGGTTGGGACTATTCGGCTGCGGATCTCATCAAGCAACAGACCTGCTATATTTCACCACCACCACGCGATCGGTGGAAAAAAAACATACCGATTAGCGCAATGGTTATTTATCCCTAGTCCAATTCCAGCTATGGAAAAAAAACATACCGATTAGCGCAATGGTTAT
>NZ_JAYFEQ010000410.1:0-4839 GCF_055795085.1 Phormidium sp. CCY1219
AACCGAAGAGTCCCAACCTTGAGGTGCATCTTTGAGGTAAAAAATGCTCTACCTCACCAATATGAGAATCGCTATATCGCGCCTTTGACAAGTACCTCATTCCCTCCATCTCCGTGGCAATTTTGGGAGACGAACGACCCTCCTGGCGTCCCAACTGGTTTGGATATGAGCTGGGGGGTTATCGGTTAATTCGATTTTCCCATCGTCAAACTACTGGACTATGAAGACAAATGGGAGGAACTCGAAGCCAGTACAAATCCCTTTGCTATCATGGTGATGGCGCATCTGAAAACCAAAGCCACGACCCAAAATTTACCCGAACGGAAACAGTGGAAGTGGATCGTGGTGCGTGAGTTGGTATCCAAAGGCTATAGTAGAGATGAGGTGGTGAATCTGTTCCGGTTTATCGACCGGATGATGACACTACCCCAAGAACTACAACGGGAATTTAAAACGGAGTTACGTCGCTCTCGGGAGGACAGAAATATGCCGTTTATCAGTCGCGTTGAAGAAATGGCGCAGGAAGAGGTAACTAACCGCACTCTGCGGGAAAGCACGATTGTCATCCTGGAAACTCGCTTTAATTCAGTGCCCCCAGAGGTGGTGGATGCCTTGAATACTATTGAGGAACCGGATACTCTGCGGGATTTGCATCGACAAGCGATCGCCATTCCATCAGTTGCCGAATTTCAGCAACTCATCAACGGGGTGCTGTAGGGTCAGATTCATTAAAAATCTGTCTTTCTCAGACAATATCCGGCATGGAAGCGGGGGCGAAACCCACCCACTCCATGCCGATTTTTTCTGGTTTTGAGCGGACATTATAGGATTTTTGTCTCCGGTGTAGATGATGTTTGTCGCCACTCGCCGATCGCAGTTATTCTCCCTCCAGGGGAACCTCACTGGGGGGAATTCTGCGCCGAGGCGGAGAGATTATCGCCAGTGGATCGCCAATGGTGGTTACTTTCCAGGGTTCGGATTCTAATTGACGCGCCGCCATCAAAAACGGTGTGGTTCTTTGCAGGCGTCTTAACATGATGCGGGGGGGAATGAAGGCGGAAAGATAGGGTTCGTGAACGCTTCCCACATACAGATAAGCGCCGCTTGACAACCATCGCCCGCCCACCGTGTCGCGATCGCCTGGTGTCGTAGCAGACCAACTGTGCAAAAAATGCATCATTGCCGGATATTTCAGTGGCGGAATATCCTCCACGGAGGCATTCCCTTTTCCCACCGCAAACCCATCTTTCATCCCTTTAGAATTCACCCAGATTATATCGTAGTTTAATCCGGGATTTTTAAACTTGCGCCAGCGGTCTAAACTGGCTTCGGCTCCCTGCACCACCGTGGCGGTAATTCCCATCTTTTTCAACCGGGCTTTGGCAGAATTCATTTCATATTCGCTCCAGGGTTCTTCGGACGGATAACTATCATAAAGTAATGCGGTTTCTGGTGTTAAAAAAATCGCCGACATGGCTTGATATAACGCTCGTTCTGTATTTCCATAAATCCAGCCAACCACCGCCCAGCGATCGCCGCTTTCATGTCTGCCCAAGCCATCGGTAACGGCTAAATCTACCCTTTCGTTTGTGGGAGATTGATATTTTACGGCTAATTCCCGCACGACGGTGACCGTATCCACCGCATCCCCCAACCCGCTGTAAGCATATCCCGTTGCGCGAACTTTTCGTTTTATTTCAGCTTTTAACCCTTGCCAAATCTGCGGGTTTATACTATCATTAACTTGACCGAAGTTTCCCGGCAAAAAGACTAAGGGTTGACCCCGATCGCTGGCTAAGGCTACCGCCGCCGGCCATGCGGGGTCCGTGACGGCGGTAATCACTACTCCGGGAGGTTCCCACCCCAGGGTTTCCCATTGTTGTTTTAACGAGTCCTTATCCCTAGCATTCCACGCCGATGCTACTGCATTTTGCATCGCCTGACGCAGGGCTTCATCGGTGGGTAAGGCGGTGTTGACGGCGGGCAACCGAATCACTTCCTGGGGTTGAAAGCGATCGCGAAACATCGGCGCATACCGCTCATCTTCGATTAAAATTGGCCAGCGACCCTCCAGGTTCCATTGGCGAATGGCAAAGAGAAAGGTGGCTTTGTCGGGAACTAAGACCAGGCGATTTACCGTGGGAATGCGATCGCGCAATTTGGCTATTTTTAATCCGCTTTGTACCGGCCAAGGTTCGGTTTTCGCAGATTCGGATAAGGCAAAGGGTTTTCCTCGGCTTTGTTGCGCGATCCACCACCCCGCCGGAAGGGCTACGATTAATACCAAACATAACCACTCTAACCACCACCGCTTTCCTCTCATTTCCGCCCCACTTGTGTTTCGTTGTTTCTTCAATTGTTATTGGTTTCGGGAAGAAAAGGGTCTGGTTTGCTACGCAACAACCCGGACGCAACACTCTCGCACTGCATCCCTCTCCACCCCCGGATTCTCCTGGCAAATCTGCATATTTACTAACACATAAATTTCCCAATGTCAACGGTTTTATAAAAATTAATGCCTGAGTTTTTGGCTGCCCCAAAACTTTGCACTTTTGCCACAATTTTTTCCGGTTCGCTTTGGGGATGACCTTGGCTTTCATTCCCCCCGTTTGCAATATCGTCGCACAGGCAAGGCTGGTGAAAATTTGCAGCCGAACGCCGGGTATAGACTTAGGCAAAATAGGCGGATAGATTGGGGTAAGTTTCCCTATTCTCTGCCTTAGTTTTGTTGGCAATTGCCAGGATTTGGCGTTTTGGCGTTCCATTTGTTT
Source organism: Phormidium sp. CCY1219 (assembly GCF_055795085.1). Lineage (NCBI taxonomy): Bacteria > Bacillati > Cyanobacteriota > Cyanophyceae > Oscillatoriales > Oscillatoriaceae > Phormidium > Phormidium sp. CCY1219. The sequence continues at coordinate 2,772 of NZ_JAYFEQ010000410.1, forward strand.
CCGGAAATAAAAGCTGGGTGAAAGGGTTAGCTTTTCTCGTTTTTGTGGCGCAATATTCCATGATTTTGATGGTTTTTTGTGACGAGGATAAAGGCAACTTTTTAAATATTTAGTGGGAGAATGTACAGGGTTTTTGCGGTTATTTGTGGGAGAATGGGTAAGGGAAATTTCGTCGGGGTAAAGGAAATGATAAGGGCGGCGATCGCCACGCAATCGAGTTTTTACTTTGGCCGAACAAACTGCTGGGTTTGGCGATACTTTTGCTGCAATTCCACTGCGACTAATCGCCGATTCCACATCGTGCAATAATCCGGCGTAGACTAACATTGCTTGCGGCAATTCCCGCACCACTGCCGTCAAATTGTCTAAAAAAACCTGCAACTGTAGGGCAAAATTCGATTCAGTTTCCGGTAAAGCGATCGCCTGTTCCACATAGGAGAGAAAATCATCGATTAAAATGAGAGTGGGTTGAGGGGATAACAACTTTTTCAGGGTTTCCTGACTGGGGGCAACCCACTCATCGGCTGCGGTTGCCATTAAAGCATAACCAGATTCGCCGCTCAATTGCCATCCGAGAAGACCCCAAGGGGTCAAAATAGGGCAGTGATTTTCCACTGCAATTCCCTGGCGGATATTCATATCGCCACTGAAGGCAGCAACGCGAACGGTTTCCGGGAATCCGAAGCGATCGAGTTGCGGAATTGGCTGCAAGTCTCGATCGTGTTTCGCCCAATGATATAAACTCAATAATGTATGGGTTTTGCCACTGGCAAGGGGGCTGTGCAGTTCGACGATTCTATCGTCAATTTGGCCTTGCAATCCGCGAGAAACCTCGTGAAAAAGGTCGGAAAGTTCGCGGTTAAAATAAGTAGTGGCAAAAAAGGAACGGGGATGGTGGTCAATCTCCCGACCTTGGGAATCCGGGTGGATAACGCCACTCAAACTGAGACTCTGTGGGGGATTGGGGATGCGATCGCCGCGCCAGCGTGCAGGAAAGGAAATCCCAGGGGATGGCTGGATGGAAACAGAGATGCTATTCATGGTTCGAGAAATAAACGCTATATTGATTGAGGGTCAGATGTCTTAGGGCAATCGTAACATACCCCTGACCCGGAACTTCTCGGTTGTTAGATTGATTTTCACCACTAGCACGTAAGATGAACCAGCGAAATCGCCCTCAACCTAATGATGTCGTTCTCGGCGGGGAAAACCTGCCCCAGACTGCTGCGGTATTGGGAGGCATCGAAGGAGTTAAAAATCGGTTAGCTTCGGACAATGTTGCGGTTAGAATTGCCGCGACGCGAGAAGCGAATCATTACGGTGAAGCGGGATGGTCGCTTTTACTTTCTGCGTTAAAAGACCTGCATCCAGAGGTTTATAAAGCGGCATATTTACTGCTCGAGGATAGACCGGAACCGGAAGTGAAACGGGAATTGCTGCGGTTTAATCCGTATGAAATGTTGGAATGCATCCAGACAATTGAGGGGCATAGTGGATTGGTTTTAGGAGTGGCCATTCATCCGAATGGGAAACTATTTGCCACCAGTGGTAGTGCGGATAAATCGATTAAATTGTGGAATCTGGATTGCGGTGATTGTCTGAGGAGTTGGCGCGGGCATAAGGATTGGGTGAATGGGGTGGCGTTTCGTCCGGATGGGGGGTATTTGGGGAGTTGCAGTCGGGATTTTACGGTGAAACTCTGGGATGTGGAAAAGGGCGATCGCCTGCCCTTGGTTCGCCATACGTTAATCGGACATACGGGGGTGGTGCATCAAATTGCATTTACGCCCAACGGACGCAGTATAATCAGTGCCAGTGCGGATTGTACGATAAAAGTGTGGCAGATCGTGCCGGTGAAAGAGGGGGAAGTGGCAACGCTCAAATGTATTCTCACGGGTCACACCAGTCAAGTGGAAGGGGTGGCGATGAGTTGTGATGGGAAGACCGTTGCCAGTGCGAGTTGGGATCGAACGATTAAAATTTGGGATATTATTGATACTCCCTACGGATAAATCCGAGGGATTCTTAAAGAGTCCAAAGTCGGACTTTTAAAGGCGCTTTTCCCCAC
>NZ_JAYFEQ010000411.1:0-231 GCF_055795085.1 Phormidium sp. CCY1219
TTGAGGATGAGCTTTTGGATAGATTGGCGCTGCGAGTCAAACCATTCGGAGATTTGGATTAATGCTCGCGCCATCCATGTGGAGCCACCAAAGTCCGAGGAGTCCAGCCATTTTTCGAACAGGCGATCGCCTTGGGTGAGTCCCCGTTCGAGGCAAAGTTGGTGCAGCACTTGCCGCAAATTTCGACCGATTTCGAGGCCACTGACGAAGGTGTGGCGGACGAAACCGAAG
>NZ_JAYFEQ010000412.1:0-255 GCF_055795085.1 Phormidium sp. CCY1219
ACTTTGATAATGCCTTTAAGAGTTCAGTTTTGGACTGCTTAAGAATCCCCGCGTCTTCAGCGCGGGGAGTATCAAAATTAACAACACAGTTGTCAGCACCCCGCTCTAAAGAGACGGGGCTTCTAGCCCCTGACTTTAGGTGGCTGACCAGCCTAAGCCCTACGAGGGCTACGTGAGCGAGCAAGAGTTAAATTCCCCTCCATAGAGGTGCGTGCCAGCTTCAAGCTCTAGAACCGAATTGTTAAACACTCCTAC